>CAZYHO010000549.1:0-3538 GCA_964647495.1 uncultured Akkermansia sp.
AGCAGTGGCGGAGCGTGTGACAGGAGACGCGCTTGGAAAGGGATGTCTTGTGGGCGGCCTCTTCGAAGCGGCGCTGGAGGGAGTCTTCATGGAGGTGGTACCGGGCGTAGAGACCGGTGCGCGGGTGGGGGCAGAGTTTGGCGGCGGAGAAAACGGACTGCCAGGGCCATTCGGGGGCGTTGGTGAGAAAAGAAGTGGAGCAGCATCGAATGGAGCGCGAAGTGTTCATAAATGCAATTCCAAGACTGAGGATTTGCGGTGGAGCCCCGATCATGAGCCAGCTCAGGGAGGCTATTGCTTTTAAGGTGATCGTCTCGAACAAGCCGGCACGAGTCCGGTGAAACCCTCCGCTTCCACGACAACGGGAAACACGGGTACCATGCAATGCTCGCGCCCGTCCCCTCATCCCCCAGTCCCCCATCACATGAATGGCCGTAGGTTTTATGCCCGCGAAACACGCCAAACACATGAAAACCTCTTTCCTTCCTTTGGTGTGTTTAGCGTGTTTCGCGGGCCACCCAAAACGCTCTCTTGCCAACCATAACGGTGTCTACCCCCACTCCTTCACCGTCCTCTCCGCCAGCCCCCAGGACAGCGTCATGCCCAGGCCACCCAGGGCCGCCACGAGCGTGACGCGGTCCTGTGGATGCAGCACGACCTGGATCCGTCCGTCGGTGCTCTTTAGATACGTACCGGTCCACCGCGACGCGACGCGCAGTCCGGGGAGCCGCGTGAAAGTCGCGAGGTTCTCGAGGATCAGGTCTTCCACTTCGGCGGACTGGCCAGGATCGAAGTCGTCGGCGTACTCGTGCGAATCACCGAGCGTCAGCGACCCGTCGGCGTGTTGGGCGGCGATGACGTGGATGCCGTGGCGCAGGTGGGCGGCGCGTGTGGCGGCGAGGTGGTCCCGCAACGCGCCGAGCGACGGGCAGCCGGCGAAGGCCGGGTAGTGCGCCAGCGTGAGATCGCTCACCATGATGGCCCCGAGCCGCGCGCCGACCGGATCCGAGCGCATCATGTGCAGCCGGCACGGGCGCACCCCGGCCGCCGCCAGCGCCTCCGGAAAAAGCAGCCGCATTTCCTCGCCCGCCGCGACCACGCATCGATCGAACGGAAACCGCTGCCCGTCGGCCGTTTCCACCGCCTCCGCGTGCACACGGATCGCGCACACGCCGAACTCGAACACGACCCCAAGCCCACGCAGGTGCCGCACCAGCGCCCCGATCGCCTCCGCCGGCCGCACACACGTCTCGTGCGGACTGAACAGCGCGCCCCTCAACCCGTCCGGATTCGCCAGCGGATGCCGCTTCACCGCCTCCTCCGGCCCCCACATCTCGAACCCGGCAGCCGACGCGCCCGGCCGCTCGGCAAACTCGCGCATCACACGCCACGCCGCCTCGCTGTGCGCCAGACTCAACGACCCGCACGCGTCCGCCCCAAATCCCGCTTCCCCCGCCAGCCGCCTCCACCGCGCCACCCCGGCCATCCCCTGCTCGCGCTCCGGACCAAACGGCAGCCCGATCGGCCACAGCGTCCCGAAATTCCGCACCGACGCGCCCAGCGGCCGGCTCGTCCGCTCCACCACCGTCACCCGGTACCCCGCTTCCCGCGCCTCCAGCGCGTGCGCCAGGCCGACAATGCCCGCGCCCACCACCACAACACGGCCCATGGCATGCTCCACCATTTCACGCGTTACCTCAAAATCTCGAATCTCAAATCTCAAATCCCCGGCCCAACCGAAAATCCAGCAATCCAACAACTCCAAAAAATCCAAAATCCTCAAGAAATCCTGTTGCCAAGACGTGCCCCGGCGTCATATAGTCCCGGAACGCCTGATCAGTGCCCAGGCCCGTTCAAAAGTGTGGTCAGCCCGGTCGGACCGGATTCCGGACTTGTTGCCGAAGTGGCTGCGCCTGCCTCCTGAACGGCCCACCCTGCCATCTCCGGGATGTGCCGGGACCGGGTTTCATCCCCGGTGGCGCCCATGTCATAGGCCGACGACCCTGATCCACCCGCTTTTGAATTCGGCGGTTTTCCCCACCTCATTCACGCATTCCGCGGAGCAGAGCCTTGGACGGCATGCCAACCGGTTCGATCGCGCCTCCGCGCCCCCAGCCCCCACATCTCATGGCCGGCCACAGTAAATGGTCTAAAGTCAAACACATTAAAGGCGTTGTCGATGTCAAACGCGGCAAGATCTTTTCCAAGCTCTCGCGCGAAATCATCGTCGCGGCCAAATCCGGCGGCAGTGATCCGAAGCTCAACGCACGGCTCCGCTCGGCCATCGACGCCGCGCGCGCCCAAAACATGCCGAATGACACCATCGAACGCGCCATCAAGAAAGGAACCGGCGAGCTGGGCGGCGAGGCGCCGGCCGAAGTCACATATGAAGGATATGCCCCGGGAGGCGTCGCCATGATGGTCGAATGCGTCACCGACAACAAGAACCGCACGTCAGCCGACTTGCGCAGCATTTTTACGCGAAATCATGGCAGCCTGGGTACACCGGGCAGCGTCGCCCACCTCTTCGCCCGCAAAGGCGAAATCCGCTTTCCCATTGACCTCGCCTCCGAAGAAACCGTGCTCGAAGCCGCCCTCGACGCGGGCGCCGACGACGTGATCGAAGAGGGCGACGAACGCGTTATCCTCACCCCACCGGACCGCCTCTTCGCCGTGAGCGATACCCTCCGCGCCCGCCAGATCACCCCCACCTCCCACAAACTCACCCAAATCCCCCTCACCATCATCCCGATCCCCGACCGCTCCACCGCCCAGCAGGTCATCCGCCTCTACGAAGCCCTCGATGACCTCGATGACGTCCAGAATGTCCATGCAAACTTCGACATCCCGGACGCCGTCATGGAGGAACTCTCCGTCTGACCCGGGCCATCCGCCCCATCGACCCCATCGGCCCCCTCCTCCCCCAGATCGCCCGTTTTCTCCGATCCGCCCCCGTCCATCCAACCGAAACCCCCCCCCTCCCCCCCCCTTACCACGATCCTCATGAGCGATACCCTCGACTCCACGGAAACCGCCGCCCCGAAAAAACGGGCCGCGAAGAAGGCGGCCGCCAAAAAAACGGCTGCCAAAAAAACCGCCACCACGAAGGCACGCGCCGCCGCACCACCGGACGCCGCTCCCGCCCCGGTCGAGCCGGCCGCCGCCGTTCCCGCGAAGAAAGCGGCCCGCAAATCGACCCGCAAGGCCGCCGCCACCGCCGCAGCCGAGCCGGCCGCCGCCGCGCCACCGCCGCCACCGCCTCGAAACGACTACGCCGCCGCCCCGGCCCCGGCACCCGCTCCCGCACCCGCGCCGCCGCCCGCTCGCGCCGCCATCGCCGAGTCCGCGCCTCCGGCCCCGAGCCCCTCCCCCGCCCCCGCTGCGGCTTCCGCTGCCTCGCCCGAACGCGGCCCCGCGCCCGCCGCCGGCGCCCCGGCCCCGCACGGCCGCCCTCCACGCCCGCCCCACGGTGGCCATCCCGGTTCGTCGTTCCAGGGGCAGCCCGGCGAACCGCGCTTTGACAAACACCCGCGCAAAC
>CAZYHO010000550.1:0-3527 GCA_964647495.1 uncultured Akkermansia sp.
TGTGTCCTCGCACCGAAAACCTCTGATCCGTGCCCCGTGCCCCATGCCCCGTGTACCCTGCCCCGCTGCACGCCGCACCTTCCACAGGACACGCAGGCAGTTGGTGCAAAAATCCGCCATGCCTTCAGGGCGGCGTTTGCCGAGACGTCTCATTTATCCTTCCCCTAAAATGTACAAACTCCAGCGGCGCGTCGGCGGCATGCCTCACGTCATAACGATCCGTTGCGCAGCCCACCAGAGTCCGCAGAGGGCGAGGACGCATGACGCGGGGAGGACGATGCGATGCAGGCGGGGCATCATCGGCCACCCTGTCGCCGCGCGTGCGCCGCTTCGCAACCCGCTGTTCACCCGCTCCTCGCGCCGCCTTCCCCGTCATCCCTCCAATTCCTGGCCGTCGGAGTTCTTCGATCTTGCCAACATCCGGATGATCACCACCTTCATTTGTTCATGATGCATCCCCGTCTCAAGGCCCCATGGCTCTGGCTGGGGCTGGGCCTGTTGACAGGCATCCCGGCGGGATGGTGGTGGCGTGGATCCTCGGTCATGCCCGAATCCCGGGTGCGCACGGAGCGTGCTTCAGGATCTCCACCTTCCCTGCCGGCTTACCACTCCTCCATGTCCGCCTCGGAGGCGGGTCGATCCCTCCACGACACAAGAGAAGCCGCGGCGGAAATCGACCGGGTGCGCGCGGTGGCTGTTCCTGGCCGGTTGAACGACGTGCTGATCGCCGCATTGCATGATATTCTGGGCGATTCTTTCGGCAGCCGCCGCGCACGGCGATTCGCGGAAATGCTTGAAGCCATGCGACCCGAGGACGCGGCGGCCGTGAGAAACGTGTTTCGCGAACAGGACAAACTGGGCCGCCATTTTCCGACGGAATTCGTCGCCTTCTGGGATCGGTGGGGTGAGGTGGACGGGGCGGGCGCGCTCGCCTATATACAAACCGAGGACCAGTGGAACGGGCGCAACCACGCCGTCGATGTCTTCAAGTCATGGACCGCGCGCGATCCCCGACAGGCTGCGGAAGTGGCGCTGGCGCTGGATCCGGGGCCGCTGCGCGACAACGCGCTCAAAGGCGTCGTGCATGGCTGGACGGAAACCGACCTCCTCGCGGCCACGGAATTTGTGTTGCGCCACATGCCTGTGGAGGAGCGTCCGCAGCTTGGCGGGGACATGGTCTGGTCCATCGCTTACTCGGCCAGCGCGGCGCACGCCCGCGAATGGTTCGCGGAACTGGAGAATGTGCCCGCGGGTTTCAGACAACATGCCACCGAGGCGTTGATGGAACTTTCCAGCCGCGACAGCCCCGCCGCGGCACTGGAAGCCGCCAAGATAACGATTGACGACGCATCAGCAGCCTCAGGCGCCTGGGCCACGACAGTCCTTGGCAATTTGGCCCAGCGGCGCTCGCATGAAGAGTTTTTACAATGCGTCGAGATGCTCGCCGAACGCAATGTGTCGGTGGCCCCATCCGGGTATTTCCACCACGATCCGGGCCTGATCACGGCGACCTCCGAATGGCTGCGGGCACATCCCTCGTCTCCCGCATTCGATTCGCTGGCCCTGGAACTGGTGCGGGCCGGCGCCGAAGATGATCCGCAAGTCGCCGCCCAATGGGCCGCCGTGATCAAGGATCCCGCCCGCCGCACCGAGGCTGAAGCATTGCTTCTTTCCAGCCCGCTGCGATAGCAGGCTTTGCACGCCATGAAACAGACGCTTCTCGCAATTTCGCTCGCCGCCGCCGCCGCCGCCGCCGCCGCCACCGTCACGCTCCACGCGGCTGATGACTACGAACTCGGCCCCGATTCGCAGCCGCAGGCCGGCGTTCCGCAGGGGAAGGAGGAGACGCTGGACCTTGGGGTGAGCCGGATCTTTCCCGGATCGAGGCACGAATGCTGGATCTATGTGCCGGCGCAGTACGACGCGGCCAAACCGGCCTGTCTGATGGTTTTTCAGGACGGCGGAGGCTATGTGAAACGCGATGGGCAGTGGCGCGTGCCGGTCGTCTTCGACAACCTCATTCACCGCGGTGAGATGCCGGTGACCATCGGCGTCTTCATCAACCCCGGTGTGCTTCCAGCGCCGGACGACACGGCGCTGCCGCGCTTCAACCGCAGTTTTGAATACGACGGCCTCGGCGACGGTTACGCGCGGTTCCTGATCGAGGAGGTGCTTCCGGAGGTGAAGAAGAAATGGAATATCTCGGACGATCCCAACGACCGCGCCATCGGCGGCGCGAGCAGCGGGGCCATTTGCGCCTTCACCGCGGCATGGGAACGGCCCGATGCCTTCCGCCGCGTCTTCAGCACCATAGGCACCTACGTCGGCCTGCGCGGCGGCAACGACTATCCGACGCTCGTCAGGAAATGCGAGCCGCGCCCGCTGCGCATCTTCCTCCAGGACGGCAGCGGCGACCTGAATATTTACGGCGGTGACTGGTGGATGGCGAATCAGGAAATGGAGCGCGCCCTGACATGGAGCGGTTATCAGGTGGAGCACGTCTGGGGCGACGGCGGCCACAACGGCAAGCACGGCAGCGCCATCTTTCCAGACGCCATGCGCTGGCTGTGGAAAGACCATGGCCAGCCGGTTCCCGTGCCCGCCGGCGGGCGTCATCCGCTGGCGCGCATCCTGACGGACGATGGCTGGCAACTCGTGGGCGAAGGCTACCGCTTCACCGAAGGCCCGACAGCCACCGCGGGCGGCGAGGTCTTTTTCGCCGACGGTGGCGAACAGAAAATCTATCGCGTCGGCCTCGACGGAAAAGTCAGCCTGTTCGTCGAAAACAGCGGCGGCGCCGACGGCATGTGCTTCGGCCCGGACGGACGGCTTTACGCCTGCTGCAACCGCGACCGCGCCATCGCCGCGTGGGACATCAACACGAAGGAAAAGACAATCATCGCCGCCGACGTGGACGTGAACGACTGCGTGGTCAGCCACAAAGGGCACATCTGGTTCACCGACCACAAAAACCGGCAGATTTATCACGTCGCGCCGGACGGCAAGAAACAAGTGGTGCATCGAGGCGGGCTGGAGTTCCCCAACGGCATCGCACTCAGCCCAGACCAGAGCCTGCTCTACGTGGCGGACACGAAAGGCCGGTTCGTCTGGAGCTGGCAGGTGCAGCCCGACGGCACACTGGCGCACGGTCAGAAGTTCTACCACCTGCACCTGAAGGACGAAACCGGCGGCAGCGGCGCCGACGGCCTCGCGCTCGATGACCGCGGCCAGCTCTACGTTTGCACCGCCACCGGAGTGCAAGTGTGCGATCAGGCGGGCCGCGTGAACGGCATCATCAATCTGCCGCCGAACGGCCGCCTCGCGAACATCTGTTTCGGCGGCGAAAAAATGGACACCCTCTTCGTGGCCGCCGGGGACAAAGTCTATCGCCGCCGGACCCAGGCAAAAGGCGTGCGCAGCGCGGACGCCCCCATCAAGCCACCCGCGCCGCGGCTCTGACACCGCCGCTGACACCGCCGGGGGAAGTCTGAGGGACGCGGCCATAAAAGATTCGTCAGCCGACGCTG
>CAZYHO010000551.1:0-3514 GCA_964647495.1 uncultured Akkermansia sp.
GGCATCGGCGCCGTGATCGGCCCGGTGGTGCTCGGGATCGGAGCGGGCGGCGGCGGCGGATCGTCCAGCAACAGCGGCAGCACAAAGAGCGCGCTCGACGGCGCGCGGACCTACACGAGCACGGCGTCGGAGTCGATGCATCGGGCGGTCGAGCGCCAGGCCGCCGCCCGACGCTCGGCGCAACGGACGTCGATCCGCCTGGCCGTGGAAACGGATCGGGAAACGGTCACCACCAAGGTGATCACCAATCACAACAAGGCGCACGCGCTGACGATGCAGTACTGGGAAGTGCTGCGGAAGTTTCGGGCGACGACCGAAGTGGAGGGTGTGACCTTGGTGTGCTTCGTGCCGCTGGACCTTGTGCGCTTCCTTCCGGCCGGACAACCGCTCGAGCTTACGGCCGAACCCACCGGCCTGGAGTCGCGTTCCGGGGTGCTCCGGCGCTACGCTTTGGTGCACCGGCATGCGGACGCCATCCAGCCCAGCCTTCCGGGGCGCCATCGTGAAGGCCTGCGCGTGCTGGAGGACTTCGCGGCGAACACACGCGCCAAGGTCGACCTGGCGTCGCCGGCCATGGACACGCTCGCCATTTCGCTCACCGGACGCTACATTCCGTACGAACGCGTCTGGGTTCATGTGCTCGTGCGCGGCGGCCGCCGCCTGGGTCCCGTAGCACTCGACTCTCCGTTGACCGCCATCGCATCAGGCGCGTTCGGGTCGCGCGCCGAATTGCTCGGCGAACTCAAGCGGCTCAGGACCGAAGGGGCCGAAGTGGCGATGACCGGCTCGCTCGCCATCCCCGAGTCGATCGACAAGAGCGAGATCATCGGGTTCGAGATCCGCCGCGCTTTCGACACGATCGACTACCAGCTCGATTCGACGAAAAACCCGACCTACCAGGCGCTCAAGAACCTGGAGAAACTGCCGCTCTTCAACGTCGACATCCGGCTGTTCGAATCCTCCGTGCGTTTCGCGCCGGCTGAACTGGAGCGCGAACTCGGCGGGCCGGCGGTGCGGGCCTTCAGCGTCCGCATCAACAATACGACCGACTCGATCGCGGCCGACGCCATCGGCAGCGCCATCGAGCTGCCACCGGGCGGGCTGCCCATCCCGGCGATCGAGCGCAACCCTGCGCTCGGATTTCGCGACCTGATGAAGATCGAGCGGATGCTCCAGCATGTGGCGCGCAATACGCTCGCGTATTCGAAAGCAGTCTGGTCGTCGCTCACGCCCGAAGAACGCGTCGTCATGCTCGAGGGCTTCACGATCGGCCTGCCGGAGAACGGGCTGGATGCCGATGGTTTCAACGACGCGAGCCAGCATGTGCCGTTGCTCAACTGCGTGGCCAACCAGGTGCTCGGTTACTATGGCAACTGCATGATCATGCCGTTCTCGATCCCGGCATCGCTGGCGGTCGCGCTCGCCGGCGAACCCGATGCCGACGATGCGGAAACGCGGAGCCCGCTGACCACCGGCGCTGTGCAGGACGCGCTGATGCATTTTCACAAAGAAGCGTTCTCGCCGCCGGTATCGCACTTCACGCTGCCGACACGCGGCGTGCTCGGAGAAGCCGTGCTCGGCCATTGCCCGGCGGCAGAAAAGATCGACCTCACGCGCTTCTGGAACTGGCAGGACTCGCCGGCCGACGAGGCGACCGCGATCGAAAATGCCAGCCTGCGCGCCAACTCGCTCGCGCAGCTCGCGGCGCCGGCCACGCTTTCCAACCTGCCCACGATCGTGAACAATGTCGCGGGCGAAGGCGGCGGCGGGCTCACGGCCGGGGCGCTCCTGCAGCAACTCACCGCGAAGGCGCCCGACCAGCAGTCGTTCTCCACCGACTTTCTCGGGCAGAACCTGCTGGCCACGCTCGGCGGCAAAACCATCGACAGCGCCGAGGCGGCGCGCAAAGACGCGCTCGCTTCCGCCACGCAACTGGCCGGCAAGGCGCTCGACGCTGGCGTGGACGTGTTCAAGACGAAGCTTGGCGCAGACAAGGCCACGAAGGAGAAACAGGACGCCGAAAAGAAGGCCGCGGACGAGAAAGCCGCAGCCGCGAAGGCCGCCACCGAGACCAAGCAGACCGCAGCCGTGAAGAACCTCAAGGACAACGCCGCGTCATACCTTGCCGCCGCGAACAACAAACCGGATCTCGACAGGGCCAAGGAGTTCGCCCTTGGCATTGTCACCGGTGTGGCCGGCGGATCGCTGCCGGCCGGCCTCGCCGCCACGTTGTTCGCCGCTTACGACCAGAAAAAACCCGACGACCCGAACGACCGCACGCTCGGCAGCAAGGCGTGGCTGTCCGTTCTGGGACTCGACTGAACGAGGAGCCGACCATGCCCGACACCGAGACAGAAACCGAAACCGAAACCACCGTGGAGCCGGCGCCCGTGGTCGAACCGGCGCCGCCCGATCCGGTGTTCACGCCGGTGATGGATGCCATCGTCGAGCTGATACGATCCGGCGCGCGGCCGGAAGTGCTCGAGGCCCAGCACCTGCTGTTGCAACGGCTCGCCACGCAGGGCGACGTATTCCCGTCGCGCATTCCGCCGCCGCTCAACATCACGGAAGTGGGAGGTTATCTCAATCTGCTCGAGCGGGCGGGCGAACGTGCCATGCGGCTCAGCGCCTTGGGAAGCGCGCTGGGTGTGGCGGGACCACCCACCGCGCCAGCGGTGGTGACCGGGGCGCCGCTCATCCCGTTCGTCGATGTGCCAAACGACCGGCCGGCGGGACCCGCGCAGCCATCCATTCCACCACTGCTCGCGATCCGGGCCGACTTCCACGCGCCGTTCCTGGCGGCCAGCCAAGTGATCCACAGCGCGGGATGCCTGCTGCCGCTTCGCACGCCGCGGGCCGTTCTGCCGGTGGCGCACCCGAACGTCACACCAACGAACCTCAATGCGGACGCCGTGCTGGCCGCACTCGGCAGGACACTCGAAGTTTTCCCGGGAAACGTGCTCGTCGATCCGGCCGCGGACGCGCTCGCCATCGCACGGCCGGAAACCCCGGCCACCGAACCATTTCGCCTCGTGGCCTGCGAACTCGACAGCGGCACACTCGTGGCCGAAGCGAATTGGGTGGCCAAACGCGCGACCGACTCGAGCGTGGACGACGACCCACCGGCTCTCGCGCGCTACCTCGAGGTCGCTCCGCCGATGCAGGCCGCGGGCTGGATTCATCCGGCGCCAGACGAACCGCCCACCAGCCTCCAGTCGCGCGGGACGCTCGTGCGCTTCGTCAATGTCACCGGCCTCGTCACCGGAGAAACGACGCTGGGCGCCGAACTCGCGCTGCTCCATACGCCGGCGGCGATCGCGCAATCCGTGCTGATGCCATTCACGGCGTGGGTGTGGAATGGCACGGCCTTCGCCGCGCCTTCGTGACGACGCCCAGCAGCCCGCCGGTCTCCGGCGGGCGGGACGGGAGGCACAGCGGGATCAGCCGCGCGGGTGCGGAACAAAAAAGTTAAGAAATCTTTAGTTTTGTCCGCAGGGTGACATACGAATTGTGT
>CAZYHO010000552.1:0-3513 GCA_964647495.1 uncultured Akkermansia sp.
GCACGGGCATTGTTGTGGAAAACCGGTGGTTGACAAGGGGGCCGGGAGCCCCAGAATACCCGGTTCCGCGAGCCGACAAACGCGCCGTAGGTCCTTGGGCGGAGGAGAATGATATTCCTTTTCGCTGCGCTCGCCAAGGGAAACCCGGCACACCCACAAATACCACCATGCCCGTCCGTCTCTCTCGTTTCGAGATGCCGAACCGCCTTCAGAAGAATGAAGCGTCGGCCACCGACACCTATGCCCAGTTCGTTGCCGAGCCGTTTGAAAGCGGCTACGGCCATACCATCGGCAACAGCCTGCGCCGCGTGCTTCTCAGCTCGCTGGAAGGCGCGGCCATCACGTCGGTCAAAATCAAGGGCGCGCCCCACGAATTTTGCACGCTGCCCGGCGTGGTCGAGGACGTGACCGACATCGTGCTCAACCTCAAAAAAGTTCGTTTCCGCCACTTCGAGAACAAGGATCCCCGCAAACTGAGCCTGCTCGTCGACCGCGAGGGTATCGTGACCGCGGCGGACATCCAGGAGGACGCCAGCTACCAGGTGATCAACCCGGACCAGCACATCTGCACGCTCGATCGCAAGGTGAAGTTCGAGATGGATCTCGAGATCCGGGTCGGCCGCGGTTTCGCCACCGGCGAGGACAACAAGCGCACCGATTCCCCGATCGGCGTCATCCCGATCGACTCGATCTTTTCCCCGGTCACCCGCGTCAAGTACGCCGTCGAAAACTCCCGCGTCGGCCAGAAGACCGACTTCGACAAGGTGGTGCTCGACATCTGGACCGACGGCCGCATCACGCCGCATGACGCGCTCACCCAGGCCAGCGCCATCCTGCGCCACCACCTCGACGTCTTCGTCAATTACGACGACAGCCAGATCGAGTTCGACCAGGCGCCGGAGTCGCAGAACGAGGAGAACGCGGAACTCAAGAAGCTGCTCAACATGAGCGTCAACGAGATCGAACTCTCGGTGCGCGCGGCCAACTGCCTCAACAACGCGAACATCACGTCCGTCGGCCAGCTCGCGATGAAGACGGAGGCCGAAATGCTCAAGTACCGGAACTTCGGCAAGAAGTCGCTCAACGAAATCAAGGACAAGCTGGCCGAACTCGGCCTGAGCCTCGGCATGAAATTCGATCCGTCACTGCTCGAAGCCTCGTACAGCCGGCCGATCCTGCACAGCGACTACGAGGACGAGGGCGCCGGCCTCATGGGGCTCATCGGCAACAAACTGCGCGACTGATCCCGTTCCCTTCACGGCGGCGGCCCGCGCCAGAGCTGGCCGCCTTTCGCACCGCCCTCCCCTCTCCCCCCATTTTTATTTCCAGACACCCCGTCCACCCATGAGACATCAACGCAAAGTGAAGAAACTTCAGCGGCCCGCTGCCCAGCGCAAAGCGCTGCTCTCCGGCCTGGTCGCCGACCTCATCACCCACAAGCAGGTCAAGACCACGCTCGCCAAGGCCAAGGCCGTCCGCCCGTTCGCCGAGCGGATGGTCACGCTCGGCAAGCGCGGTGACATCCACGCCCGGCGCCTCGCCGTCGCATTCCTCCGCCGCAAATCGGTGGTCTCCGAACTCTTCGACGTCATCGCCCCGCTCGCCAGGAACCGCGCCGGCGGGTACACCCGCATCACCAAGCTCGGCCAGCGCCTCAGTGACTCGGCGCCTGTCGCCTTCATCGAGTGGGTCGACCAGCAGCCGGCCGCCGGATCCGCCGAGCCCTCCGCGCCCGCAAAAGAGCCGGCTGCCTGATTCGTCATTGGTCATTGGTCATTGGCCTCTGGCCTCTGATCACTGATTCAAGGGGTCCGGATAAACGGCCATCATTCGCCTGGATAAAAAAATCCGGGCGCGGTGGCGGGGGTGGTGTACATTGCGCCCGTTATGAGACCATCATTTCGCGGCCTGAGAGCCGCTTTTTTTGTGGCCGCCCTGACCGGCGGTTTTGCCGCCACTCTGCACGCCGCCGGCGAAGGATGGTTGAACGATTGGGAAGCCGCCAAAAAACAGGCTGCCACCGAGAAAAAAGACATCCTCGTCGACTTCACCGGCTCCGATTGGTGCGGGTGGTGCATCAGGCTCGACAAGGAAGTCTTCAGCGAAGACGCCTTCAAGGCGGCCGCCAAGGAAAAATACGTGCTTGTCGCCCTCGACTTCCCCCAACAGAAGCAGCTTCCCGACGCCGAACAAGCCCAAAACAAGAAACTCCAGGAAGCCTTCGCCGTCGAAGGCTTCCCGACCATTTTCCTTGCCGACGCCGAGGGCCGCCCGTTTGGCCGCACCGGCTACAGGCCGGGCGGCGCGGAGGCATACGTCAAACACCTCGGGGATCTGACCGCCGCCAAAACCAAACGCGACGAGGCCTTCGCCTCCGCCGCCTCGTCCGCCGGCCTCGAAAAGGCCAAGGCCCTCAAGGCCGCGCTCGAAAGCCTGCCCGACGACCTCGGCACGCTCGAGGCATACGCCGGCGTGCTCGATGAAATCAAGACGCTCGACACGGAGGACACGCTCGGGCTCGCCAAGGCCGCCGCCGCCCGCAAAGCGCGCAACGACCTGGAGCACGAACTCCAGGGCCTGGCCCGCGACGGAAAGGGCGACACCATCCCGGCCCGCGTCGACGCATTCCTCAAAGAAAACCCGCAGCAGGGCGAGGATCTGCAGAAAATCCACTTCATGAAGTTGATGAGCGTCGACCGCTCGAGCCTCGAAAAGGCCAATCCCGTCCTCGACGCCATCATCGAAATCGACGCCACCTCCGACACCGGGAAGCAGGCGGCATCGCTCAAGGAACGGATCGCCGCCATGCTCGAGGCGCAGGCCGCCGAGGAAAACAAGGATGCGTCCGAACCCGGCAAAAAGCCGGTGGAGAGCGAAGACAAATCGGCCGAATAAACAGCGGGCCGATTGCGTCCGAGACGGGCCCCTGGAATCCCAACCAACCCGTCTCCATGAACCGCCGCCGATCATTCGCCGCCCTCATCGCCCTCCCCTTCTGCCTCGCCATCGCGCCGCCTGCCCTCCACGCGCAAGCCGCTCGCACCCCCAAAGATCCGCACTTCGAGACCACCGCGCGAAGCCTGGTCCGCCTCGATGCCCTCGCGCGCCAGCTCGCCGACGGCATCGCCCGCCAGGCCGGCGAACGCCGCGTGATCGCCGAAGACTTGCGCGGGGAAATCGCCGTCTCCACCGCCGGTAGCCTCAGACGCGCCACCACCTGCCTCAAACGCCGCTTCTTCGACGGCGCCGACAGCCACGAAATCGAAGACCGCGTCCGGGAAATCGACGAACTCGCCGAGCGCGTCCGCACCGCCGGCGCCCGCCTCGGCCTCTACGCCCACCTCCGCGAAAAACTCGCCGCCTACCTCAACGAACGCGACTGGCTCATGCGCCACCTCGGCCTCGAGCGCCAGTAACCACTCGTCGACGGCAAGGATCGGCGACATGATGGCCGGCAATAGATTCGTGCCTCATGAATGACGAGCAACGCCTTGGAGTGCGGCGGCATGCCGC
>CAZYHO010000553.1:0-1487 GCA_964647495.1 uncultured Akkermansia sp.
GAGGTCAGAGGTCAGAGGTCGGGGATGAAGGACAGTAGACTGGGTGGGGGCTTGGGGACAGTGAATTGTGGATGCCTGCATGGGGGCAGAGCGTTTTCGTCCGTGACAGTTGAGTCGTTGATAATGAATGGATATAAAAACGATTCGATGGGGAGCAAGTTTTGGGCAGGGTGAGGATGGGATGAAACGGCTGACCAGTAGCAAGCTTTAAAAGGTGGCGTTTTCCAGCGGAGCGCCGCACCCAGGAGCGCCGCAGAAGTTCTGCGGCCTCGTGCGTATCGGCATGGAGGCAAGGCTCTTGTGTCTCGGCTGAAGAGTTGGGCCACCGTATTTTTGATTGGCTTCGCGGCCGGGCCGACGAGCCGCAGGCGCCTGCGGCGCTTTGACTGCGGCGCTCCTGACTACTGCCCGAGTGATTCGTGTTGCGGGGCGGGCGGTGAGCTTGAAGGCTGATGGTTTATGCTGCCGCGCCCGCTGTTGATGGCTTTGGTGATGCTGACCGTCCTGCGCTGGGTGGTGGCGGGCGCGGCCGAGTTGTCGCCGGCGGAGGCGATGGTGTGGCTGGGCGGGCGGGAGGCGGGGCTGGGGTATTTCGGGCATGGTCCGGTGGCTGGCTGGCTGGCGCGCGCCGGGACATTGGTGGCGGGCGAGACGGCTTTGGGTGTCCGTTTGTTTGCGCCGCTGGCGGTATTCGGGGCGAGCTGGCTGGCGTGGCGGCTGGCGGCGAGCGGGTTTGGCGAAAAAGCGGGCGGGTGGTTTTTCACGGCGCTGCAATTGACGCCGCTGACGAATGTGGCGGCCGTGCGCGCGCTGCCTGAGACCTGGTTGTTTTTCTTCGGCATGGCCGGGGCCTGGTGGTTGTGGCAGGCGCTGCATCGCGCGTCGCCGTGGGCCTGGCAATGGCCGGCCGCCGGACTGGCTTTCGGGCTGGGCGCGCTGGCGTCGCCGGAGGGAGCGGGATTGGTAGCGGGGATGGTGGTTTTGCTGGTGGCGCCGAGGCGATGGCGGGGCCGGTGGGCGCGGCCCGGGCCGTGGCTGGCGCTGGCGGGCGCAGCCGCCGGTATGGCGCCGTGGGTTTGGTGGCTGCACGATCACGGGTGGATTCCACTGCTGAGCGCCTGGTACGGCCGGGCCGGTTCGCTCGATCCGTGGGCGGCGGTGAGGTGGCTCGGCATGGCGGTTCTCGCGGCGTCGCCTTTTCTTTTCGCGGGGATGGTCTGGGCGTGTGGACGGGCGGCAGGAGCGGCCTGGGTGAGCTGGCGGCGTTTCCGCGAGGGCGGGCTCAGCGGGGACGACCCGATGGACCAGAAAGACGGGCGCGTTTTTCTCCTGGGGCTGGCGCTGCCCAGCGCGGTCTGGGTGGCGGTCGCAGCGGCGACCGGGGGCGACGGCCTGGGGGCGGCGGCCGTGGCAGGGTGCGCGGCGATGATGCTGCTGGCGGCCGCATGGGTGGAATCATCGCTGGCGCCGACGGCGCATCGCCTGGC
>CAZYHO010000553.1:1587-3509 GCA_964647495.1 uncultured Akkermansia sp.
GTGGGCGGGGTTCGATGCGCTGTTCGTTTCCGAGAGCGATGATCCCGGGGCGCTCGAAGTGCTGAGCCGCCAGTTTGAGAGGCTGGAGAAACTCGGGCGGATCGAGGTGCGGCGCGGCCGCTGGCCGGTGCGGAGTGTTTCATTTTTCGCTTGCCGCTCGTGGCGCGGCCCGGCTCGTTGACCTTCGCTCTCGCGCCCGCATGGCAGATCCCGCCGTCACCAGCCCCCGCTTCTCGCTCGTCGTCCCCCTGTTCAACGAGGAGGACAACGTGGGGCCGCTGGTCGATGAAGTGGAGGCCGCCCTGGACGGCTGGGACTTCGAGCTGGTGCTTGTCGACGATGGATCGACCGACGAGACGGTGGCGCGCATTCCGCGGCGGCCGTGGGTGCGCGTGCTCGAGTTCGAGAGGAATACCGGTCAAAGCGCGGCCATGCACGCCGGGCTCATGGCCGCCCGCGGCGAGCTGCTCGGCCTGATCGACGGCGACCTTCAGAATGATCCGGCGGACCTGCCGCGGCTTGTCGCGCTGATCGACGGGGGGGCGGATCTGGCCTGCGGGTGGCGGGCGCGGCGGCGGGATTCGTGGTCCAAGCGATGGCAGAGCCGCGTGGCGAACGCGATCCGGCAGTGGTTGACGCGCGACGGGGTGCATGACACCGGGTGCTCGCTGAAAGTGATGCGGCGGGATTGCCGGCAGGCGCTGCTGCCATTTACCGGGATGCACCGGTTTATTCCGGCGCTGGTGGCCGCGGCGGGGTATCGTGTCGTCGAACTTCCGGTCAACCATCGCCCGCGCCGGCACGGCCAGAGCAAGTACGGGCTGGCAAACCGGGCTTTTCGCGCCACTTACGATCTTATCGGTGTGATCTGGATCTGCCGCCGCCGGTTTCACTACCGGCTCAAGGGAAGGCCCGGTCACGGGGAACAACGGATGCCATAGGCTGGAGGGCAGGCGGCCGGTTGATTCATTGTGTATGGGCGGCCTCCCAGCGATCGAGGAGAACGGCAAGCCTGGCGCGTGTTTCGGCGGGCCAGAGCGAGCGATCGGTGAAGATGGCGGAGTCGAGCGCGGTGTGTTCCGGCCATGTGGCGGCGGGAGGGATGGCCGCGATGACAGCGGCGATGATTTCCCGGGCGGCCGCGGCGTTGGCGTGGAGGTGGCCGATGACGTGCTGGGCGGTGACAGGCTCCTCGGTCGTGAGCCACGCGTCATAATCGGTGACCATGGCGAGAGTGGCCAGGGCGATTTCCGCCTCTCGGGCGAGTTTGGCCTCGGGGAGGTTTGTCATGCCGATGACGTCGAAACCAAGCGTGTGGTTGAGGAGGGACTCGGCGCGCGTGGAAAAGGCAGGGCCGTCCATGTTGACGTAGGTGCCCCCATTGTGGACGCGGCGACCCTGCGCGAGGCAGGTCTCATGGAGCAGCGCGCGCAGGCCGGCGGAAACGGGATCGGCGAATCCGATATGGGCGACGATGCCTCCGCCGAAAAAAGTATGGTGATCGCGGCGGCTGGTGCGGTCGAAGAATTGATCGGGAAGCACGATATCGCGGGGCTCATATTCTTTTTTGAGCGCGCCGCAGGCGGTGACGGCGATGATGAACCGCACGCCGAGCGAGCGCAGCGCGTAAATATTGGCGCGATGATTGATTTCCGTCGGCAGGATGCGGTGGCCTCGGCCGTGGCGCGGGAGGAAATAAACGCGGCGCCCGGCGAACGTGCCGCCGACTATGTGGTCGGAGGGCGCGCCAAAGGGAGTCTGGATATCCAGATCCGCGCGGCCGGTGAAACCGTCGATTTCATACAGTCCGCTGCCGCCGATGATGCCGACGGCGGCCGCCGTGTCGTCCGTGCTCATGCGGCATGATTCACGGCGCGGAGACGGCGCTTTCAACCGGAAAGCGCCCTGGAGTTTGTGCATTT
>CAZYHO010000554.1:0-3505 GCA_964647495.1 uncultured Akkermansia sp.
ACGCGGCAATCCGCGTAGCCGTCCGCCGAAGGACCGGTGTAAACGCTCACCGTCCCCGCCTCCGGCTCGACGATCCAGCATTCCTTCACGCCCGCTTCGGCGTACACGAAGGTTTTGCTCAGACCGCGCTGCCGGGTGTTGATGGAGATTTCGATCACCAGTTCCGCTGTGGCCGGGTGGTTTTCCCGATAGTCCGGCCATGCGCCGCGAAATACCGCCAGATCCGGCTCCGGCTCGGAGCGCGCGCAGGTGATCGGGCATTCCCGATCCACGAAACAACCGGAGGGAACCGCGGATTCCAGCAGATGCTGGAGAAAACGCGAGAGAGTCTGGTGCAGTGGGGATTTGGACATCTTCTTGAAAAGCACCCCTTCCAGCAATTCCACGTCCTCCCCGATGAGACCCAGCCTCCCCACCTCGTGGTACAATTCCACGCTCAGGGGGAAGACGGTTTGCCGCGTTTCCGGGCTTTCGAGAACCGTGATCATCGGGGGGATCGTACACGCCTGCCGGCCGTCCTGCAATCTCGCTCCCGGCGTCCTTCGCTCCCCGCTCTCCCCGTGTCATTGCCTGGTCAAGAATCGGAATGTGGGCATCCGGCCTGCACGGCCGGTGGGCTTCAAGCCTGCCGTAGGTCCATCGGCAGGCGAGACGCCTGCCTGCCGCACAGCCTGGAAAGCTGCATTCCTGGCACGGGACAAGTCAACAAGGAACAGGTGACCGTAGCGCGCCGTTTTCAGCTTACGCTTGGGCTGCGAGAACGATGAACGCGCGGCAAAGGACATACCAGGAAACGACCATCGACGGGCCGGATTCGAAGACCTGGACGTTGGGGCGGAGCGACTGCCCGGAGCTGGCCGTTCACCGGATCGCGCGGCCGGGATGGGCCGAGGCCACGCCGCCCTACAGGCGGGTGCGCATGTGTCCGGAAGGCAGTTTTTCCATGCCACCACGGGGGCGCGGGCCGCATTCTGCTGGACCTTATGATCCGGCACGTGCATGGAGGGGTTCCTCACCGTGCCCATGGCCGGCCTTCCCGCTTTCCTGCCTGGAACGCGCGTCATGAACCCCGCCGAAAATCCCAAGACAACCCCCTGGCGGATGAGTCCATCCACCGTGCCTAACATGAAAACACAAATCTGCCAGACTTCCTGCGCAATGAAGATGGATCGTCTCGGTGCTTGTCTTTCGCTGGCCCTGGCCTGTGCCGTTCCATCCACATTCGCCGACATTCTGACCCACTTCGAGGAGGCCGTGCTCATTCCGGAAATCCAACTGGACATTCCCGATGGCGACCTGGCCGAGATCGTGCTGGACACGTCCAATGACGAGCTTCTCTTCCAGACGTTTGGCAACACCGACATGTGGGGAGCCCGGGCGAACGCCCCCGTCGCCTGGACGCCAAGTCCGGGCGTGGCCGAAGGAGAAATGTGGGCGGTCGAAACCCACGTCCGCTACAACGGGCAGCCGGATGCCGCGCAGCGGGTCGCGGGCCTCATGTTTTATCCCGATTTTGACGGGGCGGGAGGCGCCAGCGACGGTGTCAATTTCGGCTACGGCATCAACGACTGGGACAACCGCAGCATCGAGATCCAGGGGTTCGGCGGCGCGCAGGTGGGCGATGCGGGCGTGCCCTTCATCAATACCCTGGCGGCCGTGGGCCACGTCTCTTCCGCGTATCTGCGCGTCGAAATCCTGGAAAACGGGTTCTCGGACCGATACACGTTCTATTACAAGCTGGAGGCGCAGGATCCCTGGACCCGGCTGGCCGAGTTCAACTCGGACCAGGACAACAGCCGCGTGGGCCTGTTCTTCAAGAACGGCTCCGCCACGGCTCCGGAAGACCGCTCCGTCTCCTTCACTTACTTCCGCCTCGTGGAGAACGCCGCTCTCGATGCCGACGGAGACGGGATCAGCGATGAATACGAAATCGCCAACGGCCTCAACCCGAACAACCCGAGTGATCGGAACCAGGACACGGACGATGACGGCCTGACGAATTACGAAGAGTTCAGAGCCGGCACCCGGGCGGACAACCCGGACACGGACGGCGATGGCCTCAGGGACGGCGTCGAAACCAACACCGGCATCTGGGTAAGTGCCGCGAATACGGGCACGAACCCTCTTTCCTCCGACACGGACAGGGACGGCCTGCCCGACGGCATGGAAACCAACACAGGCATCTATGTCAGCGCAGCCAACACCGGAACCGATCCTCACAATGCCGACACGGACGGCGACCTCATCATGGACGGCCGCGAAGTCGCGCTCGGGAGCGACCCGACGAAAGCGGACAGCCTGCCGGCGGGCGAGATCAGCCAAGGGGGATGGAACGTGGGCTTGGATATTCCCGATTGGAACATCGCCGCGATCACATATGACGCCGGCGCCGGCGAGTTGGTTTTCAAGACGGAAGGCAACACCGACATGTGGGGAACCCGGGCGAATGCCCCCGTCGCATGGGTGCCGGATCCGGGCGTGGCAGAAGGAGAAATGTGGGCGGTCGAAACCCACGTCCGCTACAACGGGCAGGAGGACGGCGCCGAACGCGTGGCGGGCCTCATGTTCTATCCCGATGTGGACGGGATGGGAGGCGCCAGTGACGGGGTCGATTTCGGCTACGGCATCAACGACTGGAACAACCGCAGCATCGAGATCCAGGGATTCGGCGGAGCGCAGGTGGGCGATTCGGGCGTGCCCTTCATCAATACCCTGGCGGCCGTGGGCCACCTTTCCTCCGCGTATCTGCGCGTCGAAATCCTGGAAAACGGGTTCTCGGACCAATACAGTTTCTATTACAAGCTGGAGGCGCAGGATCCCTGGACCCTTCTGGCCGAACTCAACTCGGACCAGGACAACAGCCGCGTGGGCCTGTTCTTCAAAAACGGCTCCGCCACGGCTCCGGCAGACCGATCGGTCTCCTTCACCTACTTCCGAATCGACGCCGGCCCACTGCCCTCTGCTTTCCAGATCACCCAGGTGACGCGGGGAGCCGGAGGCGTGACACTCGTCTGGCCGTCGGAGCCAGGGATGACATATTCGATCGACCGGAGGCTCAACCTTGCTTCGGGCACCTGGACGGAACTCCAGGGCGGCGTTCCATCGGCAGGCGTCACCACCTCATTCACCGACGCCTCAGTTGAAATCCTTTCCGCCCAGGAAGCCTGGTATCGGGTCAGGCAGAACTGAAGCGGTTCGGAGCCCATCCGAACGCCAACGCAAGAATCGCTTTCACCAAGCTCTGCGATCATGAGCAAGCTTGAAAAGCCCGTGGTTTCCCGCGGAGCGCCGCACCTGGGAGCGCCGCAGTCGCCTGCGGCCTCGTGCGTATCGGCATGGGCGCGCAGCTCTTGTGCGATGCCGAGAAAATCGGGGCACTCTGTTCCTGGATAGGCTCCGCGACAGGGCCCGGATCAGAGGTGTTCGGCGCGAGGACACACGGCCGCTTCCATGCATTTTTGAAAAGCGCGAAGCGCCAATGCCCGCTCCGCTCCGGAACTCAGAC
>CAZYHO010000555.1:0-3505 GCA_964647495.1 uncultured Akkermansia sp.
CGCGCTCTGGCAGTCAAACCCTGCGGGTGAGCGCCCAAAACCGCCCAATCGCCCCGGAATAGCCCTCGGCCGGGTGAACCAGAGCGCATAGTTTGACTGTCCCTCTGCGGGCTCTCTCTATCGGGCACTTGGCCGAAAGCGGACTTCGTGCACCCATTCGCGCCGGCTATTCCTTCACGCGGTAATACAAAACCTGGCTATTGGGGGGGGCGGCGGTTGTGTCCACGAAAGTTGTCGTCTCCCCGCCGGAGGGGTAGCTGTTGTTGATGATGGCCCATGTTTTCAGGTCGATGGAGTATTCGATCGTGTAGTTTCTGCCTGGCCGTGAATTCCAGGTAATGGTGACGGAATTGCCGTTGCTGGCCCTCGAGATGGCGGTGATCAGAAAGGGTGCTGCGTCACCGCCGCCGCCGCCACCGCCAGAGATTTGATGGATTTGCCCGGCGTCAAGGGCGGCGGGGTACAGCCTGAGGTCGTCGATCAGGCCGTCGAAGCCTTCGAGGTTGTTCCAGCGCGTTCCGACGCGCATGAAACCCTGGCCCGGCCGTCCCTGAGGCACCTGCGGGCCAAAGTAGACGGATTCGCCATTGACGTACAATTCCATTCCGTCGTCGCTGTTCACCCAGGCGACGTGGACCCACTCGCCGATCGGGATTTCCGCATGGGTCACATTCCAGGCGCCTTGAAAGTAACTCAGGGTGATACCGGTCGAGGAACTTGTGCCGCCGACCGCCGAAGCGGAGCCGATCGCTGTCTCGAAGGCGTCGCCGGCGCGGCTGGTGAGCCGCTCCAGTCCCGCGGGTGACGGTTGCTCATTGTTCGCATTGATCCAGTAAGCCAGCGTGAAGGTATTTGACGCGAGCGTTGGCGACGGCGGGATCTCGACGCCCTGCCCCTCGATGCCGAAATCGTTGCCTACGAGGAGCGAGCGCCCGCCGCCCAATTCACCGGGAACATCCTCGCTGTATGTGGCCTCCTCCAGCAGGCTGCCATCATTGCCCGCGCCCGACTTGTCAGTGACGTTGTCGTCGAAGTCCAGATGGAGAACCAGGGTGCTGAGGGCGTCCGGCACGCTGTTCGGATCTTCAGGATCACTGCCTTTGGCGACCTCGAAGCCATCGGTATATCCGTCGCCGTCGCTGTCGGGGTTCAGCGGATCGGTGCCCGCGGCGACTTCCGCGCCATCGTTCAGGCCGTCCCGGTCGGAATCCGGATCGCGAGGGTCCGTTCCGAGGATGATTTCCTGCCCGTCCGTCACGCCATCGCCGTCGCTGTCCGGGTTGCGCGGATGGGTGCCATTCTGGAATTCGAGGAGGTTGGTCAAGCCATCGGCGTCCGGGTCGCCACCGGGGCCATTGTCAGGGTTCCCCGCGACGCCGTTGTTGTTCGGGTTGGCGCCGTTGTCGGCCGGATCAAGGCCATACTGAGTTTCCCAATCGTCATTGAGGCCATCTCCGTCACTGTCTCCGAAGCGCGATCCGACCCCCACCGCGGCGATGGCGGCGATGTCGGCGGGTGTGAGTGGATTGCTGGCATTGTTCCAGAGGAACACGTCATCCATGAGGCCTTCGAATCCCTCGATCGGGCCAAAGTTCATGCGCGCGCCCAGGCGCATGTCCCCGGCCGGCGCAGCCACCGGGGGGCCGGTGAAAACGAGTTCGCCGTCGAGATAAAGCTCCATGTCGGTTTCCGTGTTGTGCCAGGCGACATGCACCCAGCCTTCGGGCGGGACCGTCACCCCGGTGGGTATCCACGTTGTTCCGGGCGAGTAGTAGCTGAGTTGGGAGACGCCATCGGCCGGCAATCCGAGGCCATGCGCGTCCCCGACGGCGGTTTCGAAAGAATCGCCTCCACGGCTGGTCAGCCGTTCGAGGCCGTTGCCGCCTTGAACGGCTCCTGCCTGGTTGATGAAATAGCCGAGGGTGAAGACCGGAGAATCGAGTCTGGGATTGGACGCGACAGTGACGGCATCGCTGTCGAAGAAGAACCGCAGTGACTGGCCGCCGAGGCCTGATGGGTGATCAGCGTCGAACTCCGGCGGGCCGGTCAGTTCCCCCTGAGCGCCGCCGCCCGAGGCATCACTCAGGTTTCCATCGAGCGGCCACCAGGCCACGAGGTCGGCGTGAACAACCTGCATTCCGAAGGGAAACAGCGATGCGAAAATGGCGAGGACGGGATGTTTCATGGTCGAATAGCCAGTTCTTTCTACTCGCAGGAGAGCCACCCGTCATTGGGAAACAGGACTTGCGCGTCAATGAGTTTGCGGGCTCGTGCATGATGAGACTATGCCGGTAGCATGCATGAAGAGCCGCGAGATTGCTATCGCGGGGTTCGGAGTCGCGGGCGGCGCGCTGGCGGTGCTGCTGGCGCGCGCCGGGTGCCGGGTGACGGTATTCGAGCGCGCGCCGCGGCCGGGTCCGGTGGGAGCGGGGTTGTTGTTGCAGCCATCGGGGCAGGGCGTGCTGCGCGATATGGGGTTGCTCGAGGGGATCGAGGCGCAGAGCGCGCGGCTTTCCGGCATCGAAGCCTGGACGCACCGCGGGAGGAAGTTTTCCGACCTCAAAGTGGCGCGGGCATTGCCGGGCGCCTACGCGCTGGGTGTGCATCGCGGTGTGCTTTTCGGCGCGCTGCAATCGGCGGCGCTGGCGGAGGGTGTGAAGCTGTGCGCAGGAACCGAGATAGCCGCGGTGCGGGAATCAGATTCGGGCATCGTGCCGGTGGATGCCACGGGCGCGGGGTTGGGGGAATTCGATCTGCTGGCGGCGTGCGACGGTGCGCGCTCGAGGCTGCGGCAGGCGGTGAATCCTTCGCCGCCACTGCGCCCGGCGCCGTGGGGTGCGCTGTGGGGCACAGGCCCGTGCGCGGGCGTGACCGACCACTTGCGGCAGGTGGCGCACGGCACGCGGCGGCTGGCGGGTGTGCTGCCTGTGGGCGGCGGGCGGGCCACGCTGTTTTGGGGGTTGCATCACGATGAACTCGAACCGCTGCGGGCTGGCGGGATTGCGGCGTTCCGGCGGGATGTCGCGGAGCTGTTTCCGCAGGCGGAGGAAATCGTGCGCGGAATGACTTCGTTCGATGACCTGACGTGGGCGACGTGGCATCATGTGTTGCCGCGGCGGCTGTTCGCCGGACGGCTCGTGCTCCTCGGCGACGCCGCGCACGCCATGAACCCGCAGCTCGGCCAAGGCGCGAACCTCGCCCTGCTCGATGCGGTGTCGCTCGCGCGCCACATGAACGATTTTCCCGCCTACGAACGCGAACGCCGCGGGCCGGGCCGGTTCTATGGACGGCTTTCGGCATGGTTGAGCCCGTTTTTCCAAAGTCGCATGCCGCTCCTGGGCCACCTGCGCGATATCGGTCTGCCGCTGCTGACAGCGGCGCCTCCGATGCGCCGGCAGATGGAACTGACGCTGGCGGGAATGAAGCGAGGATTTTTCAGCCAGGCGGGGATGCTTCAGCCACCATCAGCCTGAAAACAGGAAACAGGACCACAGGCCGCCCGCTT
>CAZYHO010000556.1:0-3497 GCA_964647495.1 uncultured Akkermansia sp.
CGCGTGTATTCGTGCTGCGGGTTTTGGTAGATTTCGTCGGCACTGGCGGACTCGACGAGCTGGCCGCGGTACATGACGAGGACCCGGTGGCTCACGTGCTGCACGACCGCCAGGTCATGGCTGATGAACAGATACGCCAGGCCGAGTTCGTCCTGCAAATCCTGCAGCAGATTCACGATCTGGGCCTGCACCGACACATCCAGCGCGCTCACTGGTTCGTCACACACGATGAACTTCGGTTCGACGGCCAGGGCGCGGGCGATGCCGATGCGCTGCCGCTGGCCGCCGGAAAATTCGTGCGGGTAGCGGCGCATCGCGTCCGCCGGAAGCGCGACTTTTTCCAGGAGACTGGCGACGCGATGAAGGCGTTCCGCTTTGGTCAGCCAGGGAAAGTGAATCTCCAGCGGCTCGGCGACGATGCTGCCGATGGTCCATCGGGGATTGAGACTGCTGAACGGATCCTGGAAGATCATCTGCATCTCCTTGCGCAGGGGCCGGAATTCCCTCTCCCGCAGCGGCACCACATCGCGCCCGCCATAGCGGATCTCGCCACCGGTCGCCGGCACCAGCTTGAGAATCGCCTTGCCGATCGTCGTTTTCCCCGATCCGGATTCGCCGACCAAACCGACCGTCTCGCGCGCGTTGACCACGAACGAAACGCCGTCCACCGCGCGCACCGGCGCCGGCTTGGCGGGAAAGTGCACGCGCAGATCGCGCACATCGAGCAATGGTTCATTCGCGTTCATGAAGCCCCGAAGCATGAAGACGGTTCCGCAGTTGTCCAATCCCCGTAATCGTGCAAACAACCCCGGGCGCCATGGGTGGCCGGTGTTCAGTGTTCAGTGTTCAGAAGAAATCCCGTCAACGGACTGGTCGCTTCCGCGTGGCTCAACGCGCCCGGCAGCCCGATTTCAAAAGCCCGGCGGCCGGCTTCGACCGCGGCGCGGAAGCACCGCGCCATTTCCGCAGGATCGGGCGCGATCGCGATGGCCGTATTGACGAGCACGGCGTCGGCGCCCATTTCCATGGCGTCGGCGGCGTGGCTCGGGCGGCCCAGTCCCGCGTCGATCACCACAGGCACTTGCGCTTGCTCGATGATGATCTCGATCTGGCGGCGCGCCTCGATGCCGCGGTTCGAGCCGATCGGAGCGCCGAGCGGCATGACGGTTGCCGTGCCGGCATCCTGCAGGCGTTTGGCCAGCACGGGATCCGCGTTGATGTACGGCAGCACGGTGAACCCTTCGCGCACCAGCACCTCGGCGGCCTTCAGCGTTTCGACCGGATCGGGCAGCAGGTATCGCGGGTCGGGATGAATCTCCAGTTTCACCCAGCGCGGCAGTCCGGCGGTGGCCGCCAGGCGCGCCAGCCGGCACGCCTCCTCCGCGTTCATCGCGCCGCTCGTATTCGGAAGGATGAGGTATTTCAGCGGGTCAATGAATTCCAGGATGTTCGCATACGGATCCTTCTTGCCGGAAAGATCGGCCCGCCGCAGCGCCACCGTGACGATTTCCGTGCCGGATGCCGCCAGCGCCTCCCGCATCACTTCGTGCGAGGCGAACTTCCCGGTCCCCACCATCAGTCGGGAGGCGAACGTCCGGCCGGCGATGCTCAGTGATGTCCCGGTCATGGAAGCGGCGGCGTCAGCCATGCAGACACAGGCGCCGGAAGATTTCGCTGAGCGGAAGCTGCAGGCCGATGAAGAAATCGCCGAATTCGGCATAACGCGCGCTCACTTCATCGAACCGCATATCGTACACGACCGCTTTGATGTCGAACGTGTCCTTCGCCTGCAATGTGACGAACCACTCGAACTCGTCGAGCCCGGTCGATCCGGTGATGAGTTGCCGGATTTTGCCGGCATAGCCGCGGCCGACCCGCGCATGGCCTTCCATGAACTTGCGGCGCGCCTCGTAGTCGAGCGAAAACCAGTTGTCCTCGCCTTCGCGGCGCTTGCTCATCGGGTAAAAACAGAAGACCGGCCAGTCGGACATGTTCGGATACAGCCGGTCCGAGAGGTATTTTTTCATGCGCGTCTCGAAATCACCGAGTTCCTTGCGGTGTTCCGGACTGTCGGGCGCGTGGCCCCCGGCCGTCAGTTCAGCCGCTTTCTGAGCCGAACTCATCGTGTATTCGCTGCGCTCGGTCATCGAGAGGTAGCTGTAGATCGGCTGGAGCACGCCCGGCCCGAGCGCGACCGTGATCTTCTTTTCGAACTCATTGGCGTCCTGAAGGTCGCCGGTGAGCAGCATGACGCCGAAATCCGCTTTCGGCGTGACCATCGCGAACGTGAGAAGTTGCGTGCGTTCGTGCGAGCGGATGTCCTGCAGGAGCTGGGTGAGGTGCGTCAGCGCCTGAAGCCGTTCCTCGGATGTCAGCAATGCCCAGGCGGAGCGGTCGATCGTGTAAAACAGATGGAGCACATGCCATCCTTCTTGCGGATGGAGAGACGGAGCGGGTTGGTTCACGGATCAGGTGTGTGTCTAGAGTCGTTTGTTCGGGATGGACGCCACGCCCAGATCGGTCCACGGGCCGTCCGCATAGTCCGGACCTTCCTTCACGCGCACCGACCAGCGCGGTTCCTCGTTGCTCAGATAGCTCGCGAAAAGCGCCTGCGTCCGGAAACCGACCGTGCCGGTGAGCTGGACCTTGAGCCCGCCCTCCTCGATCACATCGCCCCGGCCGCCTTCCTTGAAACGTCCACCCTCGAGCGCCATGATCATCACGTCCCCGCGGATCCGGTCCTCGGAATCCACGAACTCCACACGCACAAACCCCGTCGACGTGTGGTTGGGGTCCAGCCTCAGGATGATCGTCGGTATCACCGACTCCGTAAGCCTCGCCACATCGCCCTCCGCCCGGTCACGCCAGGCCACTTCAGCCCCGATCAGCCGAACCGCCGGCCCGGCCATCGGCAGCGAAAATACCTGCAGCTCGCGGGTGCCCTGAATCGGAGCCGCGTGCGCATACAGATACTTCAGAAACAGAATCCCGGAAACCACGACGATCAGCGCAAACCCGCCCAGCGCCACCCACTCCGACATGCCAAGACCCCCGCCCGTTTTCACCCGCGCCACACCTCCGCCCTTCACAGGAGTTTCCGCAGCCCCCGCTCCGGCGCCATACTCCCCTCTCCTCTCGATGTCCGACACGTCAGACACGTCCGACCCGTCAGACAAATCCTCCGCCCCCTCACCCCCCGCTCCTGCTGTTTCCAGGTCGCCACTGCTGACCGGCTCGTCGGTCAGCCGTTCCTCCAGGTCATCGAGCCCGGTGTCCGCCTCCTCGGGCGGCGCCAGTCGGGATGCCTCCTCATCCGCAGCCGAAGGCGAAGGAGCATCATCCGGGCGCTGCGGCCCGCGCTGCGGGTTCCACGCGTCAGAATGGGGATTTGAATGTCGTTTGGCCATAGTCCCCGGCGCGTCAGACGCCGGAAGCCCAGTATAGGCAGCATGCCCGCCGCCGCCTCAAGCACTTTTCACCTCCATGAGCACATGAGC
>CAZYHO010000557.1:0-3488 GCA_964647495.1 uncultured Akkermansia sp.
TGAGTGCGCGTCCTATTTCTATGGCAAAATCTGAATCACCTTCTTCAATATTCTGCTGACACGCTTTCCACACCCGTTCCACTGCTAATGCAAGTTGATCGATGGAGCAGAACTCCAAGGTATCCCATATCACAGTAGGATTACCCGTAATGAATTGCTCAAACTCTCCCGGAGGCAGTTCAAGTCTCGAATCTGCTAGATGATTCTCCCTTTGTTGTTCGTCAAAGTCCATTTTAAGCGATCGTATCCCAAAACCAACGTGGATAACAGCGCGGTGGGCACCATTTGTTAATATTCTTGTTAATTAGATCTAATTGTTCATTCTTTATGCGTTCCAACGCATCTCTATGTTTATTCCACGAATCCGATCCCTGCGTATCATGTGTATTCATGTAGTGTTCTCTGCTGGCCTTGCATCGTTCATATCGCGCCTTTCTCCAGCGCCAGTATTGGCAGCTTCGCTCTTTATAACCTTTGCCTTTTAATGGTTTTGGTAAATACTCGTCACAAGCGCGATGGTATTTCTTCCAATCACGTTCCCTATCCGTGTCATTTGGATGAGGCTCATAGTCCGGGTGTTGCGCAGGCGGATCGTAATCAGTCTCAAAGTGATACGGCGAATCATTCGCTTTAGTAGGTCCAGTACCACTTTGACCTCCAGGGACGACAGGAGGGACAGGGGGAGACACACCAGGCCCCCTAGGAGTGAAACGGGGCGCGACTCCTAAGCGAGGAGGAGAGTTCAAATACGGCCCCCCCCATCCCAGTCGAGGTGCTATAGGGGGGGAAGGCGCAAGAAGAACCTGCATTCCTAATACATCTGTATGATTCAGAGGATTATTCCCTGTCATAAGTGCGAGATTAAGCCCACCGTCCTCTCCAAGCGGGTCTCGATTAAGCCATCTTCCGTTCCGCGGGTCGTAGTACCTGTATCCGTAATAAACCAGTCCTGATTCGGCGTCGGTGAACTTGGAGCTGTAATGAAACGGCACGAGGTCGGCGCCGCGGCCGGAGGCGCGGAGTTCACGGCCGAAGGGGTCGTAGTCGATGACGGAATCGAGCGTATACTGGTAGAGGGCGGCTTTGAGGAGGCCGGTGATGTTGCCGAGGCGGTCCTGGCAGACGAAGAAGTGGTCGTCGGCGGGATCGGCGGGCGGGGCGGGCAGGCCGGTATAAGTGACGGCGGCATTGACGCCGTCGAGTGTCATGAGCAGGCCGCCCACGCCGCCGCAGGCCTGCCATGACGAGGCCCCGAGCGGGCGGCTGGCGATGTCCGGCCCCCAGACGTAGGTGCCGATGCGTTTGACGACCGATCCGTTGTTGTTGCGCCGGGCGGAAACGACCATGTTCCAGCCTTCGCAGGCATAGAGTTCCCGGTTGTTGAGAACCCGGGCCGGGGCGGCGGAGGTGTTCTGGTATGCCTTCTTTTCGATGCGCCGCGAGAGGCCGTCGTAGACGAATTCGAGCCGGACGCCGTTGCCCGTGCTATTCGTGGTTCCCGTGGTCCGTCGGCCGGTCACATCGTGGAGCTGCAGCGGCAGCACAACCGCCGATGCCGACAGCCCCAGCATCAGCAACCAGACCGTCACCAGCCAGATCAACGCCTGGATGGAATGCGGATGAGTGCGTCCAGCCACGGAGGGAACGCTAACGCGTCCGACGGAGCAGAAAAGCGGAAATCGGGCATGGGAGATGGGGCATATGCGGCCTTTAGGCCCTATGGGCTCATGGTTCACGGGTGCTGGGTGCGTGCAAGCACGTCGGAAAGAGAAGGAGGGGCTGTCCCTTTGCCCACCTTCACGACCACCTGCCCTTCGTGATGGCATTCGTGAACTTCGTGATCAAAGACACAGCTGAACTTGAACCACGAATTGCAGGCATGTAGTCACGAATGGGGCACGAATGGGATCGGTGCGCAGGATCGGGCACGCCGGTTGGAACCCGGCCTTGCGGGGAGGCGGAAGATGGCGAGGCTGCAGGGATGGGCTGGGTGAGGCGAAGCTGGATGATGCTGGTGGTCCTTGGCCTGGCGGGGTCGTGGGCCGGGTGTGGCGCGTCGCGGGGGAAGGGACGCATTTCGGGGGAGAGCCTGGTGGACGACATGAGGCGCGGGCGGCGGCCGATGGGGCAGGTGGTTCTGGTGGAGGCGCGGGATGGATTTGTGCTGGTGCGCACGCCGCTGGCGGCGTCGACGTCGGCGGAGCGCGAGCTGGTGGTGAAAGCGCAGGGGTCGGCGACGACGACCGGCAGGCTGAAAGTGACACCGGAGCGGAAACGGAACATGGTGGCGGCAGACATCGTGGAGGGGGAGCCGAAAGTGGGAGATGTGGTGTTTTACCTGACGAATGAACGAGTGGTATCGATGGCTCCGCCGGCGGCGGAACCGGGGACCGCGGCGGGGCGACCGGTTGGCGGCGCGGGGTTTGGCGGCGCGGGTTTTGGAGAGGGGCTGGAGCCGGACGGATCGGCCTACGGGGAGGGTGCGTCCGGGGGCTGGCAGGAGGGCGATTTGCCGCCACTCGGCGAACCATCGGGGCCGCGCGAACTCGTGCCGGACTTTCCCGGACTGGAGCCGTTGCCTGAGGGCGGGTTGGACGAGTTTTCGCCGGATCACGAGGCGCCGGACGCATGGTGAGCGAGGAGGCAGCGCGCGCGCAGGTGCTGGTGGCGGTGTCGCCCGGACCGGTGGCGCATGTCCCGCTGATGGAGGCGGCGGGTCGCCTGGCCGGGGAGGCGGTGGTGGCGACGGTCGCCCTGCCTGGATTCGACAACAGCGCGATGGATGGATATGCCGTGCACGCGGATGACTGCGGGCAGACCGGGCGGTGGCTGGAGATGGCCGGAGAAGTGGCGGCCGGCAGCGATCCGATGCGGCCGGCGGATGCGTGCCCGCGGGTTTCGGCGGGGCGCGCCGTGCGGGTGTTCACCGGTGCGGCTGTGCCGCCGGGAACGGCGGCGGTCGTGATGCAGGAGGATGTGGAGGTGGCTTCGTCCGGAGCGATCCGGCTGCGCGAGGCCGCGGCGCCCGGCGACTTCATCCGGCGATGCGGAGCGGATGTCCACGCCGGGCAGAAAATCATTGAGCCGGGTGATATGCTGACCGCGGGGCGCATCGGCCTGCTCGCCTCGCAGGGGCGGACGACCGTCGCGGTCACGGCGCGGCCGCGGGTGTGGGTGGTGACGACCGGTGACGAAGTGGTGGCTCCCGGCGCGCCGTTGCCGCACGCCGCCGCGCTCTACAACAGCAATGGCCCGATGCTCGAGGCGCTGGCCCGCGAAGCCGGCGCCGAGCCCGAATGCCGGCACGCGCGTGACGACCTGGCGGTGCTGACCGATACGCTGGCGCAGGGTCTGGAAATGCATGATTTCATCGTGATCGCGGGTGGTGTCTCGGTCGGGCGGCACGACCAGGTCAAACCCGCGCTGGCGGCGCTCGGCTGGCGGCCGGATCTGTGGAGGGTCGCCATCAAGCCGGGCAAGCCGTTCCT
>CAZYHO010000558.1:0-3484 GCA_964647495.1 uncultured Akkermansia sp.
TCACCGACGAACTCCCCTTCCACTTCAGCTCCAAATTCACCGATCAGGAGTCAGGTCTGAACTATTACGGCTATCGCTTCTACTCGCCGGATCTGGGGAGATGGCTGAATAGGGATCCGATTGGGGAAGAGGGGGGACCGAACCTGTATGGAATGGTCGTGAATGACGCTGTCAACAGGTGGGATTATCTTGGCCGTGAGACGAACCGCCCTTTTCCAGGACCACCACGACCACCAAGTCCAGGCACAGAAATTCCAAACACATCAGGCCCAGAAAACGGAAACTGTGTTGGCCATGCTTGTGGAACAGGCGGCAATCATCAGCCTTCCGCTGACGAGCTTAAGAATGCTTCCGATCCACAAAAATTTCTCGATAATTATAACCCAATGAGTACCAAGGGGGATTGCCGTCTTACGAAAGTCGATAAAACCAAGTCTGATGACAATCCAATGAACAACACTCCTTGCCGTGTATGCGAGCGGGAGGTTATTTGTGTCGCGTTCGTAACCAAATCGGGAGATTTTGAGATCCATTGCATCGGACGCGAGATTCCTGGAATACCTGTGATTGTAGCTCCTCCATATGTGTCAAAAAAAGGAGCGTATGGAAACAAAATGATCAATATTACCGATCCATCTGCGCATTTTCAAGACGTACTGCCCAGCGACACGACTATCTTGCGTTTTGGGACTGCCGTATATTGTTGCAAAAAGAAATAGACTTACATTATGAATCGAAAGCGATTTTGTTTCTTTGGAATTGCTCCTCTGATTGCCATGCGACTTCCGGTTATCGGAGCGGAACATTCAAAGGAGGAATTAGAATCAGGCCTAAAAATCCATTTGGACATTTGGGAATTCGAATCACGGTTAAATCGACGCATCCCTAACAAATCGTTTATAGAAATAAATCCACACACCACTAGATTTCTATCAGAGAATATTCATTTCGATTTACGAAAGGCGAGGGAATGTTTGGAGAAAGACATTACGCTGTTGCTTGTAATCAAAAAAAATAAATCTATTGCCAAGCGAGCAAAATTAGCTGGAATATCAGTGGATGAAGATTATTTTCATAAGGAAGAGTGGCGAACTTGGATTGATTTTCTCAAACGGATAGAGATTGAAAACACCGGGACAAATAAAAATCTTCCCGAAGAATAGTCTTTCTTCTCCTTTGTGCCTGTAGGCATTTTGCCCGTCCCTTAATGACCACCGCCTTTCGGGTCCGGTTTGGCGGTCTGGCTTTCGTTAGGGGCGCGGGTGGTGATTGGATTTGGGCATAGTGGGACTTCAAGCCATCCCCGTCGGAGGAGCGGCGCGCGCTACGCGCGCATCCGCTCTCTCCGCCGGGGAGCCAGGCTTTGGGTTGAGTCACCTCTGCCTTGAACAAGACAGCGGTGCCGGACGTTTGAGCCCTTACCGCATTAACTGGGCGCGTCTTTTGGCGTTGGCGAAGCGCCAGACGGCGTGAGCGATCATGAGGCTGGAGGAGTGGCTGCCGAACTTGGCCGATTCGTAGGCATCGCCGGGGTCGGCGTGGCCATCGGGCTTGGTGAGGTAGCGCCCCGCGTCCAGACGGGGGTCGAAGAGGGTGACGCGCGCCATGCCGCCGCGGATGACGGCGGGGTCTTCCCAGCCGTTTTTGAGGGCGAAACAGGTGCGGATCGTGGTCGCTTCGGACGGCAATCCTGCCAAAAGGAAATGGAAATGCCTTCTGCCGGTGGCTTCACCGTGCTCCATGCGCAGGCACCAGAGGAGGCGGTGGAACCTGACCCGGTGGGCTTTGGCGGTGCGGCGCATGAGGGCGAAGAACATGGAAAGGCGGATGCGTTCGGGGAGGCGCTCTTTGCGGAAGGTGAGGGTGCCGAAAAACTGCCAGGGCACTTCCTTGAGCACATGAATGTCCGCCGCTTCCATGATGTCTTCGGATCAGGGGGTCAGGCTTTGGTGATTTTGGCGTCGGCGGCCGGGGCTTTGGGCTGGGAGAGGAGGCGGCCGCGGGCGCGGAGGCGTCCGCCGAAAGCGGGTTCAAAAGCGGTGATGCCCAGTTCGAGGTGCTGGTCGCGCAGGGAGGCGTCCTTGATCCGCTCGGTGTCTTCGGCGCTGAGCACGTAATCGAAGGTGTTGAGCAGGCGGTGTTCGGGGCTGAGGTCGAGGAGGGTGAGGATTTGCTGATGGACGAGGCCGCGCTTGCCGGTGTAGGAATCGGCGCGCTGCTCCAGGCAGAGACATTTGACAATCATGGGATAATGAATGGTTGAAGGGTGGATGGAAAGCCGCCCGGCCTGTCGGAAGAGCGGCGGTGCGATGTTCGCGGGCCGCAGCACCGGAGCGGTTCAGACCGTGCGCGTGGGCGCAGGACTTCCCCGGACTCCTTGGGCGGTGGCTCGGCGTCCCCTGAATCAAAAAGCCGCAGCGGGCGGGGCGGACCCGGCTGGTGTGTCAATGGCTATAACCCTTCCATCATCCGAACCATGCAGGGGAAGGGCTTCCCTGTGGCGCTTGTCAATGTGCTTCCCAACAGTCATCCGGTCAGCGGGGGAAGCGATCCGCTCCGGGGTCGTGGCACTTCTTTAAGGAAGGCGGCGGGTTTTTCAAGCGGAATCTGCGCGGTGGGCCGGGCCTGTCGTCGTGGCGGCTGCGCGCGCGTCAAGGCATCCTCCCCGTAAAAACTTTGGGCGGCGCCATCGAACGATGAAGGGGGGCCGTCCGCGCCCAAAGTTTTGACGGGGACCCCTCCTTGACCCGTGCTCGTCCGCCACGGTGGGGCGCGCATCGTTTTGGCTTTGGCCAAAACAAGTTGGGGCAACTTGTCTGGCAGAGAGATGATGAAAGCGCCGTCCTCTTTTAGTCGCTGGCGGTCTGCTGGGAAAGCAGCGCCTCGACCACGTCGAGAATCTTCGCCTGCTGGCGGCGTGGCAGCTTGCTGATGGCCTCGAAGCTCTGGCCGAGGCGGCCCCCGCCGGCGGCGGCCTTGGCCCGGCGCCTGGCGGGCGAGCCAAGCAACTCCGAGGGATCGACCCCGAGGATGGCCGCGAGTTCAGCCAGGCGCGAGGGGGTGAAGGCGACGGAGCCGCGTTCCCAATCCGAATAGGTTCGCTGCGAAACCCCCAGCCGCCCGGAAATGGCGGCTTGGGTGATGCTGGCGGCTTCCCTCAGTTCAAAGAGGCGTTGACCGAAGGGGGAGCGCTGGCGTTTGGCGGGACGGCCCTGGTTCATGGCCGCACTATACGGGTCAATACCGGAAAAACGGGAAAGTGCTTGCCTATTTACCGGTATATACGGTAATACCCGCGCAGACAACTTTTTTTGCCGCCGACTTGACAGCCCTCGCCGAATCCGCCGCCCACGCCATGAATCCACCCCGTCTTTTGAAACCGCTGCTTGCGTTCTGCGCGCCCGGCTGCTGGCCGTGGGATGAGTGGGAGAGGAGGGCGCTGGCGGCGGGGCTGTCGCCCGAGCTTGCCGCCCTTGGCCGCGCG
>CAZYHO010000559.1:0-3475 GCA_964647495.1 uncultured Akkermansia sp.
GTTCAAATGATTCGACGAGTGCCAGGATTGCCAGGGCGTGAAGGCGCGCGGCGGTTCTTCCGTAAGCTTGCGGGTTCGTGTTGGTTTTGGCGGCGGTCCTTTCAAAGTACAGCACAAGGTTCCACGCATCGTTCGCGCCGCGCCGGTAGTGCAGGACAGGAACCGTTGCGTCTGTGGGAAGGTCGCGACTGTGGTCCAGGATTCGCGAAACGCGCTGGAAATAGTCGATCTTCGGAGCTGCCATAGGTCCGTCTGCCTGCCGGCAGGTTCCTCCCGTGTGATCTCTTCAGCCACCAGGGCGTGGTGTGGGGCGGCGGGGAGCGCCGTTTTAATTGGTTTTCCAGTCGCTGGCGGCCGTTTATACGTCGGACCGATGATCGTTCCCTATCGTGTTGTGATCCTGATCGTTCTCTGCGGCGCGCTGGTCGCCGGCCTGTTCATTGATTTGGGCAACACGTGGAAGAGCGGCAGCATCGACTTGCGCAATCGCGTCACCGGCTGGCGGCTGTTGCAGGAAGGGATCGATCCGTTTCACCACAAGTGGAGTCCGGACCAGCCGGACATCTATCTGGATCTCTATAACAACCCCGCCGTGGCGGTGAGCAAGACGACGGTAACACCCACCTTCCTCCTGCTGCACGCGCCGGTGGCGGCCATGAACTATCGTTACGGGCAGTTTGCGTGGCTGCTGATCCAGTGGGGCTGCCTGCTCGGCGCCGTGCTGCTGTGGTGGCGCTGTCTGGCGGCGGATCGGCATGGCAGTCTGTGGTTTGTTGTTCTGGTGGTGGCATTCACTTTTACGGCCGGCTGGCGGCTTCATGCCGAGCGCGGGCAGTCTTATGTCGTGATGATGGCCGTGATGGCGGTGTGGCTCACCCTGTCGCTGCGACCGGCGCGGGGAGGCTGGAGCCCGTGGCTGGCGGGGGCGGCGGCGGGTTTGCTGGTGGCGTTGCGGCCGCCGTTGCTGGTTGTCGTCGCGCCTGTGTTGATGTGGCGTTTACGGGCGCAATGGGCGGGTTTTGTGGCGGCGATGCTGGTCTGCGCGGGTGTGCCGATGCTCCGGGATGCCTCGTGCTGGGCGGACTACGCGCGCGGCATGGCGGAATGGTCCCGCCTGTATCGCGAAAACATCAATCCACGGCCCGGCGGGCAGGCCCTTCCGGAGTTCGTCGAGGGGATCCCGCTGGACCAGGTGGGCCGATTCGTCAGCATTCCATTCGCAGATGCGTCGGTCTTTTATGTGCTGCGCAAAGCCGGTGTCTCCGCGGCATTGCCGGCGTTGCCGGTGCTGGCCGCGTTTGTGGCGCTCGCCGGCGTCTGGTTCTGGCGGGCGCGGCGCGCGGCCCTGCCTTCGCTGCTGGCGGGCAGCGCGGCGCTGGCGTACGGGATCGACTTTTTCCTGCCCGCCCTGCGCAACAATTATAACGACGTGCTGGCGTTGAACGTCGCCGCTCTGGGGCTGGTAGCGTTGAGGCCATCCGTCCGGTTCTGGCCGCTCGCGCTGTCACTGGCGGGCGCCGCTGCGGGGATCGCGACGCTGGCCTTCACCTGGCGCGACCCGGCGGCCATCAATCTTTCCACTCTGTTGTTTGCGGCGGCCGTGCTGGCAGTGCTGCTGGCTGTGCCGGTCAGGGAAACCGCCCCCGCCGCGGCGGCAGACGACGGCGCTGGCGCCACCGGGGAGGGGCGCCACATTTGCGGCCAATGAAGGTGGGGATCATCGGCGCAGGGCCGGCCGGGTTGACCGCCGCCTATGAGCTGGCGCGGCGCGGGCACCAGGTGGAGGTGTTTGAAGCCGGGCCGCGCGTCGGCGGCATGGCCGCGTCATTCACGCTTTGGGGGCAGCAGGTGGATTTCGGCCCGCATCGTTTCTTCAGCCGCGACGCCCGCGTGAACCGGTTCTGGCTGGAAATGACCGGCGGCCGCCACCACCGCGTGCGCCGGCTGACCCGCATATGCTTCGACGGCAAACTGCTGCGCTATCCGCTGGAGCCGGTCGATGCGATGCGCCACCTCGGGCCGGTGCGCGCGCTGCGCTGCGGGCTGAGCTATGTCCGCCAGCGGCTCGCCAATATGCGGCATTCTCCGGAGCCCCAGACCTTCGAGGACTGGGTGGTCGCGCGCTTCGGCCGGGAGTTGTTCGAGATTTTTTTCCGACCCTACAGCGAAAAACTCTGGGGTATTCGTTGCGACGAACTGGACGCCGATTTCGCCGCGCAGCGCATCAAGAAACTGTCGCTCGGCCAGGCGTTGGCCGGCGCGGTGAGCGCGCGCCGGCGGCGGCGGCACGCCACTCTGCTGGACGACTTCCTCTACCCCGAAGGCGGCGCCGGCATGGTTTACGAGCGCCTGGCCTCGCGCGTGCGCGAACTCGGCGGAACCATCCATCTCGGCGTGCCCGTCGCCGGCGCGGCACGCGACCAGCCGGCGCTGCGCTTTCCCGACGGATCGGAGGCCGCCTTCGATCACATCATCTCCACGATGCCTCTCACGCATCTGGCGCGCGCGCTCGGCGGGCTGCCGGAGGAGGTGGAACGCGGCGTCGCCCAACTCCGTTTCCGCAACACCCTGCTCGTGTATCTCCGGCTGCCGGTCGCGGATCTGTTCCCGGATCAATGGATCTATGTCCAGACACCGGCGCTGCGGCTCGGACGCGTCACCAATTTCAGGAATTGGTCCCCCGACGCCGCCGCCGGACCGCCCGACAGCATTCTGGCGCTGGAGTATTGGTGCCAGCCCGAAGACGATCTTTGGCAGGGATCCGACGCCGATAACATCGCGCTGGCACGGAGCGAACTGCGCCGCTCCGGCCTCGACGGCGGCGTGGACGCCACCGACGGCCATGTGGTGCGGCTGCCACGGTGTTACCCGGTGTATCGCCGCGGATACAAAGAGCACCTGGCCCCGCTCATCCGCCATCTGCGCGCGCTGCCCCACCTCACCGTCATCGGCCGCTACGGCGCCTTCAAATACAACAACCAGGACCACAGCATCCTGATGGGCCTGCTCGCCGCCGAAAACATCGCCGAGGGCGCCGCCCACGACCTCTGGTCCGTGAACACGGACTACGAAAGCTACCAGGAAGAGGCCAACACACGGGAGTCATGAGCGCAAGCACCGCCGGATCGCCCATTGAGGCGCACCTATTCGCGAGGCGCTCGATCTTGACGGACTGGCCGCGAAGCCCACCCGATCCGCCTGTGCCTTCCGGCATGGCAGCCGGTGCGGATTGCACGAGCATAGTGCGTGTCTGCCTTCTTCCCCTCGTCCTTCATGGCAGCGCCCGGCGCACTCGTGTTCGCCCAAAATGGGGAAAGTGGGTGTCTGCCTTTGCTCCAGGCAGTAGCAGTGCCGTCGTCACAAAGCGCAAAACTGGTGCCGGAAGCTGCGGCGATGGCGGACACCCGCTTGCCATGCAGCGCGGAGGAGGCGGAAGTGATATCGACGGCCACCGGTACCAGCGCGCCATACGGTG
>CAZYHO010000560.1:0-3456 GCA_964647495.1 uncultured Akkermansia sp.
GGGCCTTCCGACAGGCCACAAATTCATTGTTGCAATTTTGTGGAAGATGTGAACTATTGGACAGCGGACTCTTAATTTCTCTTAGATATAAGAGTTGCTATAATGCATTATCACCTGAACCACAACATCACCATGAACAAGATCCACCTGCTCTCGCTCATTGCCGGCAGCGCGGCGCTGGGGACGGCATTTGCCGGTTCCAGTTCCTCGGCCAAAGGCCCTATTGCGCCACCCCCAGTGATCCTCGAAGAGAGCCCGCTCATCACCGGCAGCGTCACCCTGGGATATGACACGGATTACGTCTATCGCGGCTTCGAGGTTTTCGGGGCCGACGGTGACGAAGCCGATCAGCTCGTCTGGGGAGCGCTGGACCTCAATGCCGCGCTGACCGACAAGCTCTCGCTCAACCTCAACGGCTGGTACGCGAGTTCGGCCGAAGCCAACTACGACGAGCTGAACCTCTACACCCGTCTCACCTACAACCTCGGCGCGATCTCGGTCGGCCCGAGCTTCAAGTGGTACCACTACCCCCAGTATCCGGCCTCGATCGACAACCAGTACGAAGTCGGCCTCGAGTTCTTCTCCTCACCCATCGAGAACCTGAACCTGAGCACGGGCGCCTTCTACGAGTTCGAAGCCGAGCAGTGGTACTTCCAGCTCGACGCGAGCTACACGATCGCGATCAACGACAGGTTCAGCCTGGTCCCGGGCGCCGTCATCTCGTACGTCAACGTAAGCAGCAACGATTTCGCTCTCGACATCGACGACTTCAATCACTTCGCGATCTACCTGAAGGCCCCGATCCAGCTCGCCAAGAACGTTGTCCTCACGCCGTACATCGCCGGCAACTTCCCGCTCAGCAACATCGACGAGTTCCAGGACGACATCGTCTACGGCGGCGCTTCCCTCTCGGTCAGCTTCTAGGCTCGCCTCAGCCTCCCCCTCCTCTCCTCCCCCCGTTCTTTCGAACACAAACCTTCCGGCCCCCGGGCCGGAAGGTCTTTTTTTGCTGGCGGTTCCCGCGCGGGCGCGTGAGGTGATTCCACTGTTGCCATGCGGGTTGCCAAAGTGCTGATCGACGGACCGCGCGAGTTGATTTTCGACTACGCGGTGCCCGCGGACCTCGACGGCATCGTCCAGGCCGGAAGTCGCGTGCGCATCCCGCTCGGCCCGCGCCGCGTGACCGGCACCGTCACCGAAGTGCACGGCGCCCGCCCCCGGGACGGCGACAGGGCTCCGGCCTTCGAATTGAAGCCGATCCTCGAATTGATCGCCGGGCAGACCGGAGTGCCCCCGGCGCTCCTCAGGCTGGCCACCTGGCTGGCGGACTATTACATCGCGCCCCTGGAACAGGTCATGCGCAGTTTGCTGCCGTCCGCCGTCCGCTCCGAAGAAACCGGCTTCCGGCGCCGCAAAGCGGTGCGCCTCACCGAAGCCGGGTGCGCCGATGACGCGATGGAGGCGGCGACCCGCGCGCCCCGGCAGGCCGAGGTGATCGCGGTGCTGAAGGCGGCCGGGGCCGGAGCGCTCAAACCGCTGGCCGGCTTTTCCGCCGCCGCGGTCCACTCGCTGGCAGCCAAAGGACTGGTCGAAGTGGTCGAGGAAACCGTGACGCGCGATCCTCAGGCTGCCGAGGCAGCAGAGACCGTCGATCATCTCCCCAGCCAGCCGCTCTCGCTCAACCCGGCGCAGGCGGAGGCCGTCCGCGCCGCCACCGCCGCCATCGACGATCCCTCCGCCAGCCGTCCTCTCCTCTTGTTCGGCGTCACCGGGAGCGGAAAAACGGAAGTCTACCTCCAGGCGACGCGCCATGCCCTCGACCGCGGACGCACCGTGCTCGTGCTCGTGCCTGAGATTTCATTGACTCCCCAAACCGTGGAGCGATTCCGCAACCGGTTCGCCGGATCCTCCGCGGGCGTCGCCGTCCTTCACAGCCACCTCGGCGACGGCGAACGCCACGACGAATGGCACCGCATCGCCCGCAGCGGCGCCCGCATCGTCATCGGCGCCCGCAGCGCCGTCTTCGCCCCGCTCGAAAACCTCGGGCTCATCGTCGTCGACGAAGAGCACGAGCCCAGCTACAAGCAGGACTCCGTGCCCAGGTACCACGGACGCGACGTCGCCGTCATGCGCGCCCACCTCGAGCAGTGCGCCATCCTCCTCGGCAGCGCCACCCCGAGCCTCGAAAGCTGGCGCAACACCAGGACAGGCAAGTACCAGTTGCTCGAACTCCCCCAGCGCGTCGACGACCGCCGCCTGCCGCTCGTGCGAGTCATCGACCTGCGCCTGGAAAAACCCCCCTCCAAAGGCAGCCCGCTGATCCTCGCCGAACCGCTGCGCCTCGCCATGGACGCCCGCCTGCAGCGCTCCGAACAGGTCATCCTTTTCCTGAACCGCCGCGGGTACGCCGGCGCGGTGCAGTGCCCGTCCTGCGGCCACGTCGTCCACTGCCCGCACTGCAGTCTTTCGCTCGTGTACCACAAGTCGCAGGACAGGCTCGTCTGTCACCTCTGCGGCCACCGCGCCCCGCCGCTCCACGCGTGCCCCGCCTGCCGCGAACCCGCCATCCGCCTCGCCGGCTACGGCACACAGCGCGTCGAGGAAACCCTGCGCCGCGTCTTCCCGGCCGCCCGTCTCGCGCGAGTCGACGCGGACACCATGGGTCGAAAACACGAACTCCGCGATACCCTGGCCGCTTTCAAAGCCCGGCGCCTCGATCTCCTGCTCGGCACTCAAATGATCGCGAAAGGGCTCGATTTCCCCGGAGTCACGCTCGTCGGCGTGCTCAATGCCGACCTCGCTCTGCATATCCCGGATTTTCGCGCCGGAGAGCGCACCTTCCAGCTCCTCACCCAGGTCGCCGGCCGCGCCGGCCGCGGCGACCTCGCCGGCGAGGTCATCATCCAGTCGTACGCGCCCCACCATCCCGCCATCCAGTACGCCAGGCACGCGGATTTCCCGGGCTTCGCCGAACAGGAACTCGAAATGCGCCTCGCCCTCGGATTCCCCCCGTTCGGCCATGCCCTCCTGCTCACCACACGCTCCGAACAGGACGACCTGGCCCGCTTTACCATCGAAAACCTCCACCTCCGACTCTCCAAGGCCCCGCCCGATGGCGTCACCGTCCACCAGCCCGCCCCCTCCCCCCTCCAGCGCGCCGAAAAACACTACCGCCATCAATTGCTCCTCCAGGCCCCCTCCAGCCGCCGCCTCACCACCCACCTCCGCGCCATCCTCGCCTCCATGACCTTCCCCAAGGAAGTCTACCTCGCCATCGACGTCGACCCCCATTCGCTCGCCTGATTCCGCCGCCATCCGCGGCGGCGGAATCGAATTTGAAATCTGAAATCTCGGATCGAAACCATAGGGTGACAGACGATTTGCAAGGCCAGAGGGCAGAGATCAGCCACCTGCTTTGGTACACTGTTGCTGGACGCGAAGCTTCGGGGTGGGGCG
>CAZYHO010000561.1:0-3452 GCA_964647495.1 uncultured Akkermansia sp.
CGCCAGCCAGGGAATACGTGATCACTTTGTGGCGGCGGACGCGCACGCCGCAGAGGCGGGCGGTCGCCTCGTTGGACCCGATGGCGAAGAGGTGGCGCCCGAAAACGGTTCGGCTCATGAGCAGGGCGACGACCACCGCGAGGCCGGCCGCGATCCAGACGCCCGGCGGCAGCGGGAAAAGCTCGGTCGGGTCGCGCCGGGCCATCAGTTCGTTGAGCGGCGATCCGGGCGGCGGGTTGACTGTCTGGTTGCCGGCGATCCATTTCGCCAGGCCTCGGACGACGCCCATCATGCCGAGTGTCACGATGAACGGCATCATGCCGAAGCCGGCGACGATCGATCCGTTGACCAGCCCGATGAGCGCGCCTGCCGCCACGCCCGCCGCCAGCGCCACGACCGGCGGCTGCCCGTTGAGCAAGAGCGTGGCGCCGAGCACACTGGTCAACGCGACCACGGACCCCACGCTCAGATCGATGCCGCCGCCCACGATGATGAGCGTCATGCCGAGCGCGCCGATGGCCACAATCACGGTCTGGATCAGGATGATCTTGACGTTGCCACCGGTGAACAAATAGGGCCGCACCTCGGCGCTCAGCGAAAACAGCCCGAGCACCAGGAGTAGCCCGAAAAACGGACCGATGGCCCGGAAGGCCCGGGACAATCGAAGGCGGGATGGCGCGGAATCGGGTGGCTGGTCGTTCATGCCGGAAAAACAGGATTCAAACCGCGGAATCAACAAATGGCACGGATATTCTCAGCTTCGAGGAAACCAGGGTAAAAAGGCGAGTATTTCACGTATGGTGCTCAGGCTCAATTGGATAATAACAAAAACGGCTCTTTCGCGCCCGGTTACGACCCTGCCGAACCCTCCAGTGAAGACGAATGGCCCGAGGAGTGTCGATGATCCTGCTCGACACATGCGGCCTGCTCGCCTTGCAGGACGGGGGCCGGGATCTTTCTCCCGAGGCCCGCTCCCGTTTGGAGGCCCCCGGATCACACGTCTTCATCTCCGCTATCTCCGCCTTCGCTCTGATTGCCGCCCTGAGTCGCGAACCCGCGACCAGCCTTGATCTTCAACGCGCCACCAACGAAGCCCATGCCTTCTTCAGCTACTTGAAACGCTTTGCCGCCAAGGAACAGCCCGGTCCCCGACAGCCATGACCGCCGATCACCACTTCCACCGCCATGACCGCGCGGATCACTGGCGGCGCATCGCGGCCCATCTCCGCGTTCATCCTGCCGACCTCGTCATCGCGTTGGAGAACCTTTCCCGCTGGGAAAAATGGGGACGCACCCATCCATCGCCCCTCCGCGCCCGCCTCGACCTCCTCCCCGTCCCGGTCGAAGCCATGCCGCGAATCCTTGCGCATTTCAACACTCTCACCGCCTGATCCCATGCCCATTTGCGCTGCACCTGAAACCCTCGCCGTCCTTGGCGACAATGCGCAAGGTTGCGATAGCCGCAGCCTTGTCAAAGGCCGGTTCGTCTTCACGCATCCGGGTATGGACGAAGCGGATCGTCTTCAACTTGCCCAACTTTGCAGCGATAGCGTCCGAATCACCAATAACATCCGCGCTTTCCGAGGGCACGCCATTTTCTCTCGTTGTCATTTGGAGGGGTGATCCAAAGTTGTGGCAAGAAATCGTTTCGCTTTTCGTGGTGTGGGCAAACCTTGGCTCATGGGGATTCCACTCGCGCCGCACCGCCGGAGCCATCAGGTTGAAGTCCGCTGCAAAACCGCTCGGGGAAGCCTTCCAATCCTTCCGTCAGGCTATCGCCATCCAGAGCCTCCCGATCCGGTCTGGTGGAACATGGCGCAGCGTATCGGAATCCTTGTTGAGATGGTATCGCGGTTGGCGGCAACATGGACGCAGCCAGGATCTTCGCCCGGGCAATCGGGACAAACTTCCGCCAGAAAACGACGGTTTTATCTATGCCAGACGCGATCATGATATTGGTTACCAACTTCCCGCCGTGACAAATCAACCCGCGTTTCGCCCCGCCCTCGGCCTGCCAATCATTCAACGCACCAATCGTGGAACAAGAAATTGGGAATGGTCCAACGATGGCGGCCGTTTCGCTTCCCCGGTGCTCCTCCGCCCTCACAAAGACGCGCAAGGCAACTGGCATCCCCTCGTCATTTTCGTGGAGGCTTTGAATTGGCCCGCAAACAAGCAAGTGTTTCTCAATGGCCACCCCCGCGCCGTCTCCCTCGACCTCTCTGAAGCCATGAAGAACGATCCTCAATTGACTCCGTGGTTTGCGCCGTTCTGGTATCAAGCGGCCGTAGTGGCGGGCGGGTTTCTGGTCGCCTGGGCGCAGGCGGATGTGGCGCGGATGAATGCGACGGGGCGGCATTCCCGCCTTACCGCTTGGCTGATGCGGGGCTTCAGTCGGCTTGGTTGCAGGAACCGTGCGCCTTGACGCGCCGCACAATCCAGCTGGGTTAGCCAAGCATGATCACCGCCAACATGCATGAAGCCAAGACGCGCCTTTCGGAACTGGTCGCCGCTGTGGAACGCGGGGAAACCGTCATCATCCAGTGTCACGGCAAACCCGCCGCCCGTCTCGTCCCGGCCGACCCCTGCTTTCGGGATCACTTTCGCGAAGATGCTCGCCTGAAATTCGCCTTCCACAAAGACCCGGCGCTGCCCGTGCCCGACGAAGCCTGGCCGGAGGAATACCGATGATCCTGCCCGACACGTGCACGCTCCTCTTGCTTGCCGACCACGCAAACCCACAATCATGAAGCCAGACTTTGACTCAGCATTGAATGCCCACTTCGCTGCCATAACCAACCGGGACATCGAGGCATTCAAGTCTCACTTGTCTCTTGGTGATACTCTTTACACGGTTGTTCAGAACGGTCACGCCTTCAAGACACCCGCGGAGACCATCGCCATTCACGAGCAGTGGTTCAAGGACACGAATTGGACATGGAACGGCTCAGTTGTCCATAAGGTCGTTGGTGAGGACATGGCGATGGCGCTCGTGCGATACACGTATCAACCCAACAAGGAAACTGCACCATTCGAGACTTGGCTCGTTTACGTTTTCCAGTTGCAGGAAGGCGCTTGGCGAATCGTGCACGATCAGAATACAGCACTTGACTTCCATGCGTTCGCCCGCGCCGCAGGGCTCGAAAAGTAGCCGGCTTAAAAAACCGGAGCGACGCCGGGCCGTGACGTTCGGGGAAACCGCGAATGGACGCCAATGGACGCGAATCCCGTCTTGTTGGTATTCATTGGTGGTTTCGAAGCTTTCCTGGACGGGCGCCGTTCATTGGGGGGGCAGAGGCGCCAAGTCCACGGACCGTGGGCTTGGAGTGAGGAGAGCGACGCGCCGCCCTGCCCGGGGGATCCGCCAAAATTCCGCTTGGCACGCTCCCGGCGTTCTGCCAGTCATCAGGGAATCATGAACGAGAGATGCCATCCTTCGCGTTCACAGGCCG
>CAZYHO010000562.1:0-3449 GCA_964647495.1 uncultured Akkermansia sp.
CAGTTTCGTCAAGAAACAACAGGAACTTGCTCTGGAGTGTTGGCTGGCAGTTCATGGACGCGCGTCACTTTGGTGATGGGTGAGGGGGGGCTGATCCATCCGTGGCCGCAGCTGAGCCGAACCATCGCTCTGAACAGGCATTCGGCACATTTTTCATAATTTCCGTGCTCTCTATCATTCCTGGATGGCAACCGACACGGATTCAAGAGTGGGTGTCTGCCATGCCCCGGGGCACGGTTCATGGTTCATGGTTCATGGTTCATGGTACAGGGTTCATGGTTCATGGTACAGGGTTCATGGTACAGGGTTCATGGTTCATGGGGCACAGTTCACCGTTTACCGTTCATCATAAAACCGTGCACCGTGCCCCTTGTACCGTGCACGAGGCAGGCGGGAGGGAAGGATAGCGGGTTTCAGACCGGCGGGGGCGGGGGCGGGAGGGTGATGGTGAACTGTGTGCGCTGGCCGGGCGAGCTGTCGACGCCGATCTGGCCGCCGTGGGCTTCGACGGCGCGGCGGACGATGCTCAGGCCGAGGCCTGTGCCTTTGACTTCCTGGCCATGGTGTTTCGAGACTCTGTAAAAGCGTTTGAAGACGAACGGGAGATCAGCGCGCGGGATGCCGACTCCGTTGTCGTTGACCCAGAGTTCGGTGGCGCCGTCGGGCAGGTTTTTCATGCCCACGCCGATCACGAGGCCGGGCTGCTGGTTTTCCTTGAGGGCGTTTTCGATGAGATTGAAGAACACCTGGTCCCAGTAGAACCGGTCGCCGGCGAGGCGGCTGGCGGCTCCGGGCTGGGGGAATTCCGTTTCGACGCGCGCCTGTTTTTCCTCGATGAGCGGCTGGAGGCGATCGAGCACGTCCTTGACGCATTCCTCGACCTGGAAGTGGGAGCGTTTGAGGTCGGAGGCCTCGTGTTCGCCGACCGATTCGAACCTGGAGATGGTGAGCATGTCCTCGACGATGCGGGCGAGGCGCAGGCTGTGTTTCTGCATGGTGAGCAGAGATCGCTGAACCATGACCGGGTCGTCGATGGCGCCTTCGACGAGGTTCTCGAGGTAGCCGTTGATGATGGAGAGGGGGGTGCGCAGCTCGTGGCTGGCATTGGCGACGAAGTCCTTGCGGATTTGCTCGGTTTCTCGCTGCCGGGTTTCGTCGCGCACGATGATGCGCAGGCCGCGGGAGGGCGGGACCCCGGGAAGCCGAATCGGCGCCGCAGATACCACGAGGAACCGCTTCTGCTCATTGCCGCCCTGAGTGACGAAAATCTGGACCGCCTGCTCCACGACTGTCTGGGTGCGCTGGCTGCGCTCGGCCACCCCGGTGAGCCGGTGGTCGACAAAAACCTCGAACAGCCGCCGTCCGACCGGCTGGAGAGTGGACCGGAAAAGCTCGCGCGCCTCGGCGTTGGCGAAGAGCACCTCCAGGCGATCGTCGGTGACCAGGCAGGCATCGCCCAGGCCTTCGAGCAGGGAGGCGAGCATGTCACTCCACCACTGGCCGGCGCGGGCGCCCCCGGCGGCCAGTCCGGCGAGGCCGGCCGCTGCGGAGTCACGGGGCGGAGGGGGCATGGCAGGCGGCGGGGCGATGAAAGGCGGGGATCAGGAGTCAGGTGGAGGACCGGGCGCAGGCTCAGTCGGCGCGGTCGGGCGTATCCGCGACGAACCTGTAACCGACGCCGCGGATGGTTTCGATGCAATCGGCAAAGTTTCCGAGCTTTTCGCGAAGGCGTTTGACATGGGTGTCGAGTGTTCGGGTGAGCACTGTGTCGGTCTGGTACCCCCAGACCTCGCGCAGCAGTTCGTCGCGCGTCTGCGGCTGGCCGTCGGCCTCGATGAGGAGCCTCAGGAGCTTGAATTCGGTGGCCGTGAGATCGATCGGCTGGCCTGCGAGGTAGAGTTTCAGGGTGTTGCGTTCCAGGCGGAAGCTGCCGTGGCGGAGGATCGAGTCGGCGACCACTTTTTTGGTGCGTTTCAGGAGCGCCTGCACGCGCAGCATCAGTTCCTTCGGGGAAAACGGTTTTGTCACATAGTCATCGGCGCCGAGTTCGAGGCCGGCGATTTTATCGTCAAGTTCGCCGCGCGCGGTGAGCATGATGACAGGGATCTGGCTGGTGCGCGTGTCCCCGCGCAAGTCCTTGTAGACGCCGAAGCCGTCGCGGCCGGGAAGCATCAGATCGAGGACGATGAGGTCCGGCTGTTTCTCTTTGGCCAGATGGATCGCCGCCAATCCGTCACGGGCCGTCAGCACCTTCAGCCCCTGGCGCTGGAGGTTGAAGGCGATCAAGTCAACAATGTCGGCTTCGTCATCGACAACGAGAACGGTATGCATGCAATCAGAGGAAGACCCGACATAGAACCACAATCCTCGGCCGATGAAAGGTTTTAACGTGACGAAAACGACACGTTCATATCTGGTCTCTGAGCGAGATGAGGTCGGGATCGGTCCGGGCGTTCTCGCGGTAGTCCGCGTCCATTTCGAAGGCGCGGCGCAGGGCGGCCATGGCATCCTGGAGTTTTCCGAGGCGTGCCAGATAACACCCGGCGTTATAGTGGAAAAGCGGAACCTCCCGGAGCGCGCGCGGGCCGGAGACGAGCCGCTCCAGCGCCTCGCGCGTCCGGCCGAGTTCGTGGAGGCAGAAGGACGCTTGCAGCCAGCCGGCCGGCTGGGACGGGTGGAGCCGCTGGAGGCGGAGCGCGAGCGCGAGCGCCTCGATCCACCGGCGCTCCATCATGAGGATCATGAGTTCGGTTTCGATCAGGTCGCCCAGATCGCCGAGCGGCGTGCGCAGCGGCTCGATTTCCTCCCAGGCCAGGGCGGGCAGCCCGAGTTCGCAGTAACCCCGGGCCGCCTCGAGTCTGCGGCGAACGGCGGGATCCTCTGGATGCAGCGGGGCGTCTTTGGGACCGGGCATGGTTTGGCGGGTAACCGCGTTGCTCAGATTGGCGGGGCATGCAAGCGGCAAAAGCGGTTCGGGGGCTTTGGTCCGGTTCAGAGGTCAGAGGTCAGAGGCCGGAGGCCGGAGATTGTCTGAGTTCTGGAGCGGGCCTTTGTCCTCGCACCGAACACCTCTGATCCGTGCACTGTGTACCGCTGGACCTTGCACCAATCACAGGGCACGCCAGCGGTTCCCGGGTCTGAGGCCATGGGGGGATGCCGATTCCCGGAGAACGCCCGCGACGGAAGCGCGAACGACTTGTGCGCATGAACCGTCCGCCTTCCGCTCGGACGGCTTGGGAGAATCGGCTACCGGGCCGCATTCCTGGCGCGGCAACCGCTGAGGCGCCCGGAGGATCGCGTCCCACCCCGGAGCTTCGCTTTCAAAAGAAGTGACCGGTTATCCGGATTCGGGGGATGGGAAATTCGCGGTGGGAATTGCAGGCCGGCTCGCCAGGCTGGAGGCGCGCCATGCGAGGAAATCCGGTGCCCACCCACGCGTTTGTCCTTGG
>CAZYHO010000563.1:0-3432 GCA_964647495.1 uncultured Akkermansia sp.
CGCGTCCAGCCTTGATTCGTCTGGCTCGGTCGGCGCGGCGTCGCAGATTATCTGCGCGCTGGCCAATCCGGCGTTCCGGTGTAAATGGACTTTCATCATGCGCCCGCGTCACTTCAGTGCCCCCGGATTGGCCTTGCTGCTGCCCATGCTGGTTTTCGTTTCCATGGCTGCCGCTCAAGAGATCATTTACGACGAGGAGAAGGTGCCGGAGTACACGCTTCCGGACCCCCTGCTGGCGGAGGACGGATCGAAGGTGGCCGATGCGGAGGCGTGGCGCGCGCGGCGGCGGCCGGAACTGCTGAAGCTTTTCGAGTCCGAAGTGTACGGCCGCACACCGATCGGGCGGCCGGACGGCATGCGGTGGCGCACCGTGGCCGAGAAGCGGGACGCGCGTGATGGCAAGGCGGTGCGCCGCGAGATCGAGGTAAACCTGTTCGGGCGGGACGATGGCCCGGTGGTGCGGCTTCTCCTGTATCTGCCGGCCGCCGCGGAGGGAAAGTCAGCGCCGGTTTTTGTCGGCCTGAATTTCGAGGGCAATCACGCGACGACCACCGAACCGGATGTCGCGCTTCCCGCCGGCTGGGTGCCGAACAACCGCGGCGCCGGACTCGCCGACAACCTGCCGTCGGAAAAGACCCGCGGCGTCCAGGCGGAACGCTGGCTCTATGACCTCGCGCTCGAACGCGGCTTCGGCGTGGCCACCGCGTATTACGGCGACATCGATCCCGACTTCGACGACGGCTTCAAGAACGGCGTGCATGCCGTGACGGGCGCGCCGGCGGAAGGCGAATGGGGATCGATCGGCGCATGGGCCTGGGGATTGAGCCGGCTGCTGGATGTGCTGGAAAGCGAGCCCGGCGTGGACGGGAAGAAGGTCGTTGTCATGGGCCATTCGCGTCTCGGCAAGACCGCGCTATGGGCCGGCGCGCAGGACGAGCGCTTTGCGGCCGTGATTTCCAACAACTCGGGATGCGGCGGTGCCGCGCTGAGCCGCCGTGGCTTCGGCGAAACGGTCGAGCGCATCAACAGGGTCTTCCCCCACTGGTTCACTTCCGGCTACAAGAAATGGAACAACCGCGAAGGTGAATGCCCGATCGATCAGCACGAGCTGATCGCCCTGATCGCGCCCCGGCCGGTCCTCGTCACAAGCGCCACCGAGGACAGGTGGGCGGATCCCAAAGGCGAATTCCTCGGCCTGCTCGGCGCCGATCCGGTCTACCGGCTGCTCGGCACGGCCGGCCTCTCCGTTTCCTCCCAGCCGCCGCCGGACGAGTTCGTCAACGGTCCGCTGGCCTACCTGCTGCGCACCGGCGCCCACGATGTCACGCGCGCCGACTGGCAGGCGTACCTCGATTTCGCCGCCGCGCAGCTCAAGTGAATCGCGAATCTTCGCTGGCAGCCAGCTTCACGAGGGGCATTGCTCCGGCATGTCTACCACTGCGGACTCACCCCGGCTGATCGGCGCGATGGAAGCCGGCGGCACGAAGTTCGTCTGCGCCGTCGGCGCCGGGCCGGAAGATCTGCGCGCGGTCGTGCGCATCCCTACGACCACGCCGGCGGAAACGCTGACGCGCTGCGTCGAGTTCTTTCGCGAAGCGGAAGCGGCACACGGCGGCGGGAGAAAAATCGAGTCCTGGGGCGTGGCGACGTTTGGTCCGGCCGAAGTGCGGCGCGGCGCCGAGGGATTCGGCCGCCTGACGACTACGCCGAAGGCCGGCTGGGAAGGCGCGGACATGCTCGGGCCACTGCGGGCATTCCGCGACGTGCCTTGCGCTTTCGACACCGACGTGAACGGAGCGGCGCTGGCCGAGGCGCGCTGGGGCGGCGGCCAGGGCAAATCGTCTGTGCTTTACCTCACCGTCGGAACCGGCATCGGCGGCGGGTTGTGCTGGAATGGCCGACCGCTTCAAGGACTCAGCCACACCGAAATGGGTCATGTCTGGATCCCGCGCGACACCCCGGACGGCTTCGCCGGCGTCTGCCCGTACCATGGCGCCTGCCTGGAAGGGGTGGCTTCGGGGCCGGCCATCGCTGCCCGCTGGGGCCGACCGGCCGAAAGCCTCGCGGAGGACCATCCGGCGTGGACGGAGCATGTCGGGCACCTGGCCCGAGCCCTCTGCGTCTTTATATATACGCTGTCGCCCGAAATCATTCTCATCGGCGGCGGAGTCGGCGGGCGGGCGCATCTGTTTCCGCCACTGCGCGAGCGCGTCGCCGGATTGGTCAACCGCTATGCCCCGCTGCCCGAAATCCAGCCTCCCGGTCTCGGCGAACGCGCTGGTGTGCTCGGCGCCCTGGCGCTGGGAACGGGATTTGAGGTTTGAAATCCGGGATCATCCGCGCGTGCGATTCGATTTGTTGACCTTCAGCTTGTTGATGTGGGCGGCCCAGTTTTCGCCCGGGCCGGACATGCTGTTGCTCCTGAAGAATGCGATCGGTCATTCGCGTGTGGCCGCCCTCGGCACAGTAGCGGGCATCGTGTGCGGATTGGCGGTGTGGTGCCTGTTGATCCTCAGTGGACTGGCTGTCGTGTTGCGCGAGTCGCCACAGGCATTCACGGCGCTGCGCGTCGCGGGAGGCCTGTATCTGGCGTGGCTGGGCATCCGGCTGTTGCTCAGCCTGCGTCGGCGTCCGGAGGCGTCCGGAGCTGGCGCCGGAGATCCCGCCGCGCTCGGGTTTCGCGGCGGATTCACACAAGGGCTGACGACCAACCTGCTCAACGCGAAGGCGGCGATGTTCCTGATCGGCAGCCTCGCCGCGTTTCACCCGCCCGGATCCGCGCCATGGCTCAAGTGGGCACTCGCCGCCATCGTACTCGGCCAGGCCGCCGCCGGATGGAGTGTCTTTGTGTGTTTGCTGGGGTGGAACCCCGTGCGGACGTGGTTCCTCCGATACCAGCGCCCCTGGAACGCGGTCTTCGGCGTCCTGCTCATCCTGGCTGGTGCGGGTGTGCTCTGGCCCGCATAGGGCTCATAGGGCTCATGAGCCCACAGCAACTTTTTTGGCCTGCACTCTGTGCGCTCAGTTTGTCTGTCGCCCTATGCGCAGGCCCTGCCGCGCCTCCTGCTCCCAGCACACGTGCGCTTCCCGGTTGGAACGGGAGCACCGCGACGGGCGGCGGTTCCCGGACGGAGCGCATTTCAAGGCTTAAATCCGCGTATCGTAATTCGTCTGTCGCCCTATGTGCAGGCACGGGGATCTCTGTTCAAAAACCCCTCCATCGCCTTTCTCCCCGCTTCGCTTCTTGCTTCCAGCACGCCTGCACTTCCCGGTTGGAACCGGGATCACCGCGGCCGGCGGCAGTTCCGCGGCGGAGCACCTCCAAGGCGTGGATCCCAAGCTTTCCGCCTGGCCGGAGGGGGCATCGTAATTCGTCTGTCGCCCTATGCGCATTTCTTTCCCGCCATGGGCGGGCCGCCGGCTGGCAGGGTG
>CAZYHO010000564.1:0-3424 GCA_964647495.1 uncultured Akkermansia sp.
TGCGCTTCCACTCCGTAAAGCGTGTGTCACCCTATTCAATCCATTGGTTTGCCTAAATATATGGACATCCTAACCAATTCCCCGGCTCCTGGCGATGGGGGGCGCGGCGCTTCGCGCGGGCTTCACTTCTCCTTGTGGGACGACTTCAGCGGGGCGGTGACCGACAGCAGGCGGGAGTCCGGCCGGGTTTTCCAGCCCTTGGCGGACCAGAGGTCTCCGACGAGGTGGTCGGGGATGGCGTCTGGTTCCTCGACCAATGCGAGGTCGAGGCGCACCGAGCCGTCGGGCAGGTTATGGCGGACCGGTTCGGTATTTGAATCGACGAGCCGCTGATGGCCGTAGAAATAGGCGTCCGCGGGCACCTGGCGGCCTTTGGGCGGGGTGATGGTCAGCGAAAACCCGCGATCCGGGCCGAGATAGGCCGCCACGAACGACCACGCGGGATCTTTCGCCGGCTGCTCCTGTCGCGTCCGCGCGATCAGGGCGGCGGCGGGCGACTCGGAGGCGCTATCGCTTTCCGACGCGCGGACCGGCAGCGTCAGCGACAATTCGGCCGTGCCGGGGTGGCAGGTGCGGCTGCACGCCATCCAGGTCACGGTGGCCTTGATGTTGATTTCCGGCGTGGCGGCCGGATCGAGTGTGGCGGGCACGGTGAGCGGGGCGACCAGGCACGTCTCGCGCTTGAGGCACCAGACCCCGTAAATCGCCATTTTTCCGCGCTGCGGTTCCGGCCACAGCAGGTCGCCCGCCTGAAATCCCTCGGGTAGCGACCACGTCACGACCGGCGTCAGCCCGACCAGGCCCGGTTGCCGCCAGTACACGTGAAACCCGTCGTCGGGCTTGAGCACCACGCCGAGAGACAGCGGCTGGCCGGGCACGACAGCCGTGCGCTCGGCCACCAGCTCCAGCGTCACCCCCTCGGCCACATGAGGATCGGCGAAAGCCGGCGAGCCCGCCAGCCAGATCGCCGCGGCTGCCATGCCCCATCGCGTCAGCATCGTCATCCACCCACTGTGATGTGGCTCGCCATCATCCGCAAGCCGGCGCGCACGGCGCGTTCCGCCCGATCCAGGCTCAGCGACGGCCCGCCACCCAAACGCGCCGCTTCCTCCGGCAGACGCGGGACATGCAGGAAGACCGCGCGCCCGCCCAGGTGCCGCAACAGCAGGAAATAATAGTGGTTGCAGACGTAGCGCCCGGCGTCCCGGCTCACGCGCGCCGGCACCCCGGTCCGCCGGATCGTCCGCGCCATCACCGCGGCCGGCATCCGCGTGGCCAGCCCGCCATCCGGGCATGAATCATCGACCGCACCGGCGAGCACGCGCCCCGCATCGTCGGCCAGCCCGTACGCGGACTCATTGGCGGCCCACTTTTCCACGCACACGCGGTCGCGGCCGCCCGCCATGCCCAATGCCAGCACGGCCACCGCCCCACGGCGATCGATCTCGGCGCGCGTCAGCGCCCAGGCCTCCTCCGCCGCCACCGGCAGGACCAGGCCGCCGCACCGGTGCGCGACCAGGCCGGATGGATTCACGCGCTCCTCCCCGAACGGCCCGAACCCGGTGACCAGCACCCGTGGCAGCTCCAGTGACATGGCAACACGATGGACCGGCATCCCCGGCCCGCAGGGCTCAGAACTCGCAATGCCCCGGCGTGCGCGCAAACGGAATCACATCCCGGATGTTCGCCACTCCCGTGACAAACATCAGCATGCGCTCGAAACCCAGACCGTATCCCGCGTGCGGCACCGTGCCGTAACGGCGCAGATCCACGTACCACCAGTAGGCCTCCTCGCTGAGCCCGTGCCGCGCCATGTTCGCCCGCAGCACGTCCAGCCGCTCTTCGCGCTGGCTGCCGCCCACGATCTCCCCGATCCCGGGCACCAGCAGGTCCATCGCCGCCACCGTCCGCTCGTCGTCGTTCACGCGCATGTAGAACGGTTTGATCTCCTTCGGATAGTCAAAAACGGTCACCGGGCGCCGGCAGTGCTCCTCGGTCAGCCATCGCTCGTGCTCGCTCTGCAAATTCTGCCCGAACTCGACCGGATACTCGAACTCCCTTCCGCTGGCCTGCAAAATCGAGACTGCCTCCGCGTACGGCAGCCGTTCGAACGCGCGATCCGCCACGAATTCCAGGCGTTCGCGCAACCCTTTGTCGACGAATCGGTTGAGGAATTCGAGTTCGTCGGGCGACTCCTCGATCATCGAGCGCGCCAGATACTTCACCTGCGCCTCCGCCGTGTCCATGTCCTCGGCCAGGTCGCAGAAGGCCATTTCGGGCTCGATCATCCAGAACTCGGCCGCGTGGCGCGTGGTGTTCGAGTTCTCGGCGCGGAAAGTCGGGCCGAACGTGTAGATCTTTCCAAGCGCCGTGGCGAACGTCTCGCCCTCGAGCTGCCCGCTCACCGTCAGAAATGCCTGCCGCGCGAAAAAGTCCTTCGCGAAATCATCCTCCCCCGGCGGCAGCGTGGTCACCCGGAACATTTCGCCCGCTCCCTCGCAGTCGCTGGCCGTGATGATCGGCGTCTGCACGTAAAAAAACCCGCGCTCCTGGAAAAAGCGATGCACCGCGTACGCGAGCCGCGACCGCACACGGAACACGGATCCGTACAGATTCGTCCGCGGGCGCAGGTGCGCGATCGTGCGCAGGAATTCGGGCGTATGCCCTTTCTTCTGCAGCGGAAATGTTTCGTCCGCGCCGCCGAACAGCCTGACCGACACCGCCTGCACCTCCCACTGCTGCGCCCCGCCCTGCGAGGCCACCAGCCGCCCGTCCACCTGCACCGCCGCGCCGGTCGTGCACTGCGGCATCAAATCGTACCCCGGCACACCGGCATCCACCACGCACTGCACGTTCCTCAGGCAGGAGCCGTCGTTCAACTCGAGAAACGAAAACGCCTTCGAGTCGCGTCGCGTCCGCACCCAGCCCCGGACACTCACCGCATCCAGCGGCGCCTCGCTCGCCAACAATTGCCTGATAGTCGCTGCCATCGCCCAGCGATGCCCGCGAATCCACCGCCGGTCAAATCGCAGGCGAGCAGGCGGGCGGTAATCGGTGTTCAGTGTTCAGCCGGTTGCGCGCTTGCGCCCCCGGTGCGCCACGGCACGATCGCGGCATGATCCGGCTTCGCTGCGGTGTAATCCTCACCGATTCCTTCCTCGACTGGCTTCGCGACTGGACCGCGCGCGAAGGGACCAGCCACGAGGGCCGTGTGCTCGCCATCGACTACGTCCGCTGCCGCGACGGCCCCCGCGCCGGCCAGGCGTGGCTCGAATGGCTCTGGGTCAAACGCGCCGGCCTCTCGTCCCACTGCCTCTTCCGCATCGACGGCGTCGCCACCGAAAAAAACGCCCCGGCCCCGCTCGACCTCTACTTCTCCCCCCAAACACAAAAAGGCCTCCGCTGGCGCCACCTCGGCGCCCGC
>CAZYHO010000565.1:0-3390 GCA_964647495.1 uncultured Akkermansia sp.
CGAACACTTCTGATCCGTGTACCGTGTACCGTGCCCCGCTGTACCTTCCACAGGATACGCAGGCGGTTCGTGCAACAATCCGCCATGCCTTCAGGGTGGCCTTTGCCGGAACCTCTTCATTATTCCTCCCCTCAAATGTACAAACTCCAGTGCGCGGAACATAGTTCCGCACAGCCTTCGTTCCGGGCCGACGATTCCGCCTTCCCGGCGGGACTCCAACACAACGTCGTTTCGCACAGGCTTTTCAGTTGGAGTCCCGGCGCGCGCCTCAGGTTGCGCCGGGGGCCGTTTTTTGTTTTTCTGTGAGCTTTCTTTCGTTCAAGTCCCTTTTCATCATTCGATTCTCATGACCGCATCCGATTCTTTTGCTCCCGCGGCCCGATTCCGCGGCCGCATCGTCCTGCGCGCCGGCGCGGCCGCTGCCATTTTCCTCGGCGGACTGGCGGCCGCCGCGCCACCGGACGCGTCGCTGGTGCGCGAGAGCGACTGGCAGCCGGCCGAGGTCCAGGCGGGGACCTTCACGCTGCCGCCGGGGTTCTCGATCACGCTGTTTGCGGCGGAGCCGATGATCAACAAGCCGATCAACCTGGCCATTGACGACAAGGGGCGGCTGTGGGTCAGCTCGAACACGGAATACCCGTTTCCCGCCGCCAAGGACCGCTGGGCCGACCCCGAGGGCTCGCGCGTGCGCGACAGCCGCGACGCCATCAAGATCCTGGAAGACACGGACGGCGACGGCCGCGCGGACAAGGTGACCGATTTCGCGGACGGCCTGAACATCCCGATCGCGGTGCTGCCGTACAAGAACGGCTGCATCGCATGGAGCATCCCGAACATCTGGTACTTCGCGGACAACGACGGCGACGGGCAGTGCGACGAGCGCAAGATCCTTTTCGGTCCACTCGGATACGAAAGAGACACGCACGGCAACATCGCCAGCATGCGCCTCGCCCCCGACGGCTGGGTGTACGCGACGCACGGGTTCAACAACGTCTCGCGCTTCGAGGTGCGCCCGGAAAACCGGAAGACACCGGTCGATCCGGCGGCGCCCCGCAAATTGACGCCGAGCTACCAGACGGCCAACCTCCCGCGCGAGCAGCTTGACTGGGGGAACTCGCTCGAGCTGCAATCGGGCAACGTCTTCCGGTTCAGGCCGGACGGCTCGGCGGTGGAAGTCTGGTCGTGGGGGCAGGTGAATCCCTTTGGCCTGACATGGGACGGCTGGGGCAACCTGTACTCCGCCGACTGCCATTCGAACCCGCTGACGCAGGTGATCCGGGGCGCCGCGTACCCGAGCTTCGGGCGGCCGCATCTCGGGCTCGGGTTCGGACCGGTGCTGTGCGAGCACAGCCACGAATCCACCGGCATCTGCGGGACGCTGTATCTCGACGGCGGCGTCTGGGGAGCGGAATGGGACAACCACATGTTCGTCTGCAACCCGGTCACGTCGCGCGTCAACCACGACATCATCGAGTTCACAGGCGCCACGCCGCGCGCCGTCGAGCAGCCGGATTTCATCACGACGACCGACCTGTGGTTCCGGCCGGTCGACGTGCGGCTCGGTCCGGACGGCGCGCTCTACATCGCCGATTTCTACAACAAGGTCATCGGCCACTACGAAGTGGACCTCAAACATCCCGGCCGCGACCGCACGAGCGGACGCATCTGGCGCGTCGTGAAAGAGGGCGTGAAATCTGACCAGCGCACGCTCACCGACGCCCAGCAGGTCGCGCAGGCGATCCGGTTCGCCGAGCGGCCGCCGGACGTGGATCCCGCCGCGCTCCCGCCCGTCACGGCGCGCATTTTGGTCGAACGCTGGATCGGCGGCCCCGCGGCGGAGGTGCCGGTGGCCGAGGTGCGAAAACTCTGGCGGCGGGCGGACGCGCGGGACGCCACGCTCAGACACGCGCTTCAGATCGCCATGCGCCACGCCCTGACCGTGCCGGAAAACTGGGCTGGGTTGGCGGCCGGCGGCCAGGCATTGGAGGAATCCGAGAGCCGCGAAATCGCCGTGCTCGCGCGCACGATTCCGACACCGGAAGCGGCGGCGTGGCTGCTGAACCACCTGCGCAACGAGGGTGGCGAGGCAGGCCCCGATCTGGTTCAGTCGCTCACCAGCCTGGCCCGGCACCTGCCGGCGAGCGAGGTTCCGCCGCTTGTCGCGCTGGTGCAGGATCGTTTTGCCGGCGACCAGACGGTCCAGGCTGACCTCGTGCAGGCGGTGACCAACGGGCTGGCCGAACGCGGGCTTTCGCCGGAGGCCGCCGTGCTCAACTGGGCGCAGACGGTCGCCTTGGCGCGGCTCCAGTGGATCGCTGATTCCGCGACGCCCGAATGGGAGTCGCTGCCGAACTCGCAGCAAGCCGGCCTGCCCGCATCGCCCGCGCCCTGGGGTTTGCAGAAGCGTCCGTGTGCGGACGGCCAGGAAATGACCGCGCTTTCGAGCCTGCCGCAAGGCGGCGCCGATTGGGAGAAACGCACCGGCGTCCTGCGCTCCGGGCCATTCGCGATGCCCGATGCCCTCGGTTTCTGGCTCTGCGGCCACCGCGGCGCGCCCGACCAGCCGGCGCGCGACGGCAACTACGTGCGGCTCGTCGACGCGGCCACCGGCGATGAGTTGGCGCGCGTCCACCCGCCGGGCAACGACACCGCCCAGCCGGTGCGCTGGTCCGCGGCCACGCTCACGCCGCCTGTGGCGCCCGGTCATCAAGTACGACTGGAAATCGTGGACGGCGAAACCGGGGACGCCTTCGCCTGGCTCGCGGCCGGGCGTTTCGAGCCGCCGGCCGTCGACGTGAACGCGTTTCAGCATTACGCACAGGCGCGCCGCCAGCTCACGGCGCTCGCCGGATTGCTGCAATACTCGGCGCCTCGCGACCTGCGCGAAAAGCTCGCCTTTTTTCTGCCGCCACCGCCGCCGGCCCCGCCGTCCGCCGTCACGCCCGAGCAACGCGCCGAGCTGGACGCGCTCATCAAGAAACGCGTCGCCGATTTCCAGGCCGCCACGCCCGACACCGCGAACGGCCGCCAGGTCTTCGCCATCCACTGCGCGAACTGCCATGCCATCGGCGGCGAGGGCGCGCTGGTCGGGCCGCAGCTCGAAGGCGTCGGCAGCCGCGGCGCCGCCCGCCTCATCGAAGACATCATCGATCCCAACCGGAACGTCGATTCCAGTTTCTTCGTCCGCATCATTTCGAAGAAAGACGGATCGGTGGTCGCCGGCCTCGAACGCGGCTCGGCCGGCGAAGTGCTCCTCTGCGTCGATGCCACCGGCAAAGAACAACGCATCCCCAAGGCGGAAATCGACACCAACGAAACCACCGGCCTCTCGCTCATGCCCGCCATCTTCGGGCAGTCGATCCCGGACAAAGACTTCACCGACCTCATCGC
>CAZYHO010000566.1:0-3372 GCA_964647495.1 uncultured Akkermansia sp.
CGGTGCGAGGACAAATGCCAGTGCAGCACAGAGGGACACACGAATTATGAGCCGGCTGCCCGCAATCTGTGTGTCACCCTGTGGGAGCCAGCCGTTCCGCACCAGGCTTTCGCGCTTTCCGTCTCGGGTGTCTTCCGAGAATCGGCAACCCCCCATGGCCTCAGACTCGGGAACCGCTTGCGTGCCCGGAGGTCACGCCCCACCCAGATGCGCGCTTCCATGCGTTCTTAAAAAGCGCGAGGCAGCGGCGCGAATCTGGGACACCCACTCGAATTTCGTCATTCCCCCGGTCGAAGCGAGTCGTCCCTGAAACGCCGTTGCAGCACAGTTTTCGTGTTGGACATTTTTTGCGCAAATGGGCATTGGTTCCCTGCCATGCAAAGGAATGTGACCCTCAAATTGGAGGATTCCTTGCTCACACGGGCGCGGAAGCTCGCGGTCGAGGAAGGCACCTCGCTCTCCGCCTGGGTGGCGGGATTGATCGTGGAAAACCTGAACCAAAGGGAAGAGACCTGGGCGGCTCGCGCCCGCGCGCTGGCACGCATGGAACGCGGCTTCGCCCTGGCTCCTGGCCGGATCTCGCGGGACGAATTGCATGAACGCTGAGCGCCTTTTCCTCGACGCCGATGTGATCGTTCATGCCTTGTGGAAATTGTTTTGACTCGCCGCCGGGTCTCCCCCATCCCGTGGCATGCTCAACTACATGTGGTTCGGGATGATCGTGCTCGGGGTGCTCTACGGCGTGCTGAACGGCCGCGCCCCGGAAGTATCCCAGGCATTTCTCGACTGGTCGGAGCGGGCGGTCATGAGCGTGGCGCTGCCGCTCGCGGGCATGTTCACGCTGATGCTCGGGATCATGCGGCTGGTCGAAAAGTCCGGGCTGATCATGTGGATCGCGCGGTTTTTCGGGCCGGTGTTGCGGCGGCTGTTTCCCGGCGTGCCCGGCGATCATCCGGCCATGGGCGCGATGATGATGAACATCGCGGCGAATTTCATCGGCGCCGGCAACGCGGCCACGCCGTTCGGGCTGCGTGCCATGGCGCAGTTGGAAAAGCTCAATCCGCATCCCGGCACCGCCACCAACGCGATGTGCACATTCCTCGTGCTCAACACGAGCGCGCTGACCCTGATCTCGACCACCGGGCTCGTCCTGCTTCGCAAAGGCGGCGCCACCAATCCGACGGCTGTCATCGGGCCGTCCATCGTCGCCACCCTGTGCGGGTTGCTCGTCGGGCTCGCCGCCTTGTGGATCTGCCAGCGGCTGCCGATCTTCGCCGTCAAGCCGGCGGCTTCCGCGGACGGCGATCCGGCCGTGGCGCCGGCCGCGGCTGCGCCGGCTGCCGATGCGGCCACCGCTCCGGATGAGCCGACCGCGGCCAGTCCCCGAGCTTGGGGAAACTGGCGGCGGCTCGCCCTGGTCGTTTTCTTCGGGCTGCTGGCCACCGGCTACGTGCTCGCTCTCCGCAAGACCGATTTTCTGTCGGCCGTGGCCGCGCAGGAATGGGGCGGCGCCGCGGCAGCGCTCATGATGGCGGCATCCGATCTCGTGCTGCCGGGTTTTCTCGCGTTTTTTGTTTTGTACGCCGCGCTGGCCGGCCTGCGTGTTTTCGAGGAATTCGTCGAAGGCGCCAAGGAGGGCATCCAGACCGTGTTGCGCATCATTCCGTATCTCGTCGGCATGATCGTCGGCGTCGGCGTGCTGCGCGCGTCCGGCGTGATCGACGGCCTGGCGCGCGTGCTGCGCGACGGGTTGCACATCGCCGGCGCTCTTCCGGATCTGCTGCCGATGTTGCTGATGCGGCCACTCAGCGGCAGCGGGTCGCAGGCGGTCCTGGCCAACCTCATCGATACATTCGGCGCCAACAGCTATGAAGCGCTGGCGGCGACGACCATGTACGGCAGCACGGAAACCACGTTCTACGTGCTCGCCGTGTACTTCGGCTCGGTCGGCATCCGCCGTGTGCGGCACGCGCTGGCCGCCGGCCTCGTCGCGGACGCTGTGGCGATGGGGACAGCCATGTTTCTTTGCCAATGGCTGGTCAAGTGACTCACTGGTCCGGCATCGCCACGCCGGGAGGAACCAGAATGACTTTTTGAATGCTGAAGCTCGGCCCCACTTTGCGCGGCCGGCCGTCTCCAGGCAAACTGAGCACCTCGACGCGCACCCAGGCGGGCGCGGTCGTGGCCGTGAATTCTCCGAGATTCGCGACCAGCGGGTCGCCCGAGGCCGAGGTCGGCAGCACTTCGAGCGTGCGCGGTTGCTGGCCATCGATGCTCAACCGCACGGTGGCGCCGGCGCCGACCTCGCAGGCGATGGACCACAGCAGCCGGTAACGGCCCGCGGGCAATTTCGGCAGCGTCCACTCCGCCGCCGAGTCCTTGCCGGCGAAATGGACCGGACTCTCGCCATCGCCGATCACCGTGGCATCGCCGGAGGTGCGCGCGCTTTTGCCGGGAAGCTCGACCGGTGTCGTGGGCGGCGCGGCCAGGGCGAGCCGCGGCACGAAGGCGGACGCGCCGGACGAAGTGGCGAGAACAGCTTGCACGGTGCCGAGTTCGGCGGCCACTTCGGCGGCGGCGGGATCCCGGCGTTTTTCCAGCGAGTCCTTGAGCGATGTGAGCCGCTGCGCGTACGCCACAAGAAGCGGGCGTTCTATGCTATGGCGCTGGGTTTCGTATTCATCGATCAAGCGCTTTAATGTTTCCTCGCCGCTGGGGGGCGGCGGGGACTGGGCGGCGGCGGCTCCCGTGAGCGCGATGAGCACGGCGATGGCTGCAAGGGAGGCAAACACACCGAGTCCTATGCCGCCTGGCCCGTGCCAGGAACGCAGCCTTCCAGGCTCTGCGGCAGGCAGGCGTGTCGCCTGCCGCTGGAGTTTGTACATTTGAGGGGAGGAATAATGAAGAGGTCCCGGCAAAGGCCACCCTGAAGGCAAGGCGGATTTTTGCACGAACCGCCTGCGTGTCCTGTGGAAGGTGCAGGGGGGCACGGTACACGGATCAGAGGTGTTCGGTGCGAGGACACATGCCAGCGGGCTGACTTGGTCTGGCGGAGGGGATGAAATGCCCGCGATGTGGGGAATGGGACGCTCGCGCACCAGTCTTTCTGCATCAGGCATTCGCGTTTCCGTCCCGAGCGCTCTCCGAGAATCGGCGGTCCCCCATGGCCTCAGACTCGGGAACCGCTGGCGTGCCCGGAGGTGCCCGCCCCACCCACAGGCCCGCTTCCATGCGGTTTTGAAAAGCGCGAAGACATCGAAGCAAAGCTCCGGGGTGGGACGCGAGCCTCCGGGCGCGTCAGCGGTTGCCGCGTGCAAGGGATGGCCCGGTTCCCGATTCTCCCGAGGCGTCCGAGCAGGAGGCGAAGGGCTA
>CAZYHO010000567.1:0-3371 GCA_964647495.1 uncultured Akkermansia sp.
ACGGCGCCGACGACGCATAGCATCGGCAGCGAAGGTTCCGGGATCAGATGCAGTGTCAGCGAGGGCGGGATGGCGCCCGCCCAAGTAGTGGATTCCTGAACAACAATGTCCTGCCGATCCGTCTGGAAATCGGGAGGCGTATCGATGTCTTTGAAAATAAAACCGGCATGGCTTTTTCCGCCGACCAGAAGGTATCGGACGAAGTCCGTTACATCGATCGGGCCCAGGTCTCGATATTCCGAAAAGTCAATGTCATATTCAAAAGGTCCGCCCAGAAACTGGGCGAACGCTCCGGAATCAGGGGTGATTTCGCCTGTCCCCGAATAACCGAACAGGCCATACGTCAGGGTTCCCTGGACCCGGCTGCCCCCGAAGGCGATCGCGCTGAAGTCTGCCTTGAGGATGGCGTCCTCGGAAACCTGTGCAGGCAGAGCGAACTCCAGGGCCAGGTATTGGGGGAATTCACCCTCTCTGGTATTTCCGCCGATAGTCATGGCGGGGTATCCTTCCGGAGGAGGCAATACCGTGCCTCCGGTGATCCCTCCGATGGCAGTCGGCAAGAGAGTTAATGACGATTCGACCGCGACCGCGACCGCGGCAGCCTGTCCGATGGAACAAGCCGCCAAACCGCCAATCACGGGAAGCAGGAGAGACGTTGATTTGAGGAGACCGGACATTGCCTTTGCAGTTTAACAGAATCCGGGGGCACCGCACCCTGAATCTCCGGATTCACCGCAAGCCCTTGCGAAATCGTCCACCGGACGATGTCCTGGCCGATCTCGCTCGAAAAAAGTGATGTTTACCGCTGGGACGCGCTACCGGACTGGCGGTCAGCAGTCGAGACGGCGCTCCAGGGCGTCGAATTTTTTCGAGCGGTTGGCGTAGGCCGGGTAGTCGCGGCCTTCGGTGTCGGCCGGGAGGTAACGGAAGTGTTTGTACATCCAGAGCCAGCCTTCCGGGTGGTCGCGGATGACCGGTTCGAAGAGGTCCCAGAGGTGCTGGGCGGCCTGGTGGGCGGGCAGGTCGGGCGGGATTGATCGGGCCGGCCACAGGCGCTGAAGGTAAGTGCCGTCGGGCTGCGGCAGCATCGTGACCGGGACGACCGGGCGGCCGGTGCGCTGGGCCAGGGCGGCGTGGAGCTGTGTGGTGCACATTTTCAGGCCGAAGGCACGCACGACGATGGCGGCCTGATCGGGTGGGACGGTCAGGTCGCAGAGGAAGGCCGAGTGGCCGCCGCGCTTGAGGTTCTTGAAAAGCTTGAGCATGGCGCCCTCGGAGGAAATCATCGTGTTTCCGCTGTGGGCGCGGGTGGCGGCGAAGACCGGGGTAAGCGCGGGGTTTTTGAAATCCTGGGCAACGACCATGAGCGGCGCCGCCCACCAGGCCAGCGTCAGGGCGCACCATTCGAAGTTCTCGTAGTGCGGTGTGCACCAGATCGCGCCGGTGGAGCGCACGTGCTCCTGCAGACCCGGATCCATGGCGTCGATCCGGACATACGTGCTCCAGTTCGTGGCGGTGAGGTTCACGCCCCAGAACGTGTCGAGCATGGTGCGCGCGAATGAAACGTAACTGGCGCGCAACACCGCGTCCCGCCAGCCGGGATCGCGCTCCGGAAAGACGACACGCAGGTTTTCCCGGCCGGTCGCGCGACCGCGGGCATCGAGCCAGTAGCCGAAGCGGCCGGCCACCGCGGCAAGCCGCAGCACCGCGCAGCGGGACAACCGCGGCACCCCCCAGGCCACAGCCCGGACACACCACGCCTCCCCTGCGTAGCGCAGGCGCCTCCACCATCCCGGGCCAGCGGCGTCGTCCATCATACCCGGGCATAGCCGGGCGGGCGGGCGTGGCAAGAAACCAGAGCGCGTCGCACGCACATTCTGGCCGCGGGTCCGGGCCGTGCGCGCGGCCGGCATCAGGCCGCTGCGCCCGCGAGCAGCGCACGTTCGCCGCTGAGCGTGCGGTAAATCCCTTTGAAAAAATAGTACCCCCAGCCCCATTCGGTCTCGCCGTGCTTCTCCGCCCAATCGCGATCGTAGTGCTGGCCGGCGTAAAGGAACCGCTCGGGATGCGGCATCAACCCGAAGACGCGCCCGCTGGTGTCCTGGAGACCGGCGATGGCTTCCTCGGATCCGTTGGGGTTTTCGCCGGCATACGTGAGCGCGGCCAGTCCCTCGCGGGCGTAACGCGCCGCTTCACCGGGCGGGGCGACGAGGCGCCCTTCGGCGTGCGCGATCGGGAACTCGATGTCGGCGTCGGCGGGGAGTTCCCCGAGGAAAGGGTTTTTCGGATTGCGGACGCGGAGCCGCACCCAGTGGCACTGGAACCGGCCGGACGTATTGTCGATGAGGCTCGCCTTGGGCAGCAGACCGAGCTTCGTCAGAATCTGGAATCCGTTGCAGATGCCCAGCAGATGGCCGCCGCGCGCGACAAATTCCTCCAGCGCTCCGGCCAGCCGCTGCTGGGTGACCAACTGGGCGATGCGCCCGGACATCACGTAGTCGCCATAGCTGAACCCGCCCGAAAACACGATCAGGTCCGCCCCGGCGATCCCCTCGCGCGTCAGCACCGCGCTCGGCACAATGGTCGCCTCGAACCCGGCCGCTCTCAGCGCCCGGGCTGTCTCTTCATCGGCATTCGTCCCGGGATAACGCGGCAGTAGCGCAATCGGCGTCTTGAGCATGAACATCGATAGCAGCCAGCGTCACGGATGTCGAGAGCCGCAATCCGGCGCCGAAGGTGAAGCCGGTCCATTCCGGCGCGCCCATTCAACAGCCTCCTTGAACTTGCCCAGATTCGGGGGGGACGCTCATGGGCGCTCCGCGGTAAACCACAGCCTTTCAAGCTGGCTGATGATCGGGGCGCTCACCAAGGCACTTTTTGGGGTTGCGCGCCTTCGGCGAAGGATTATCTATTCCGCCCACTTTTCCCCGGACGACAGGTGTCCGGGTGAAATCCCCCAACCTGTCATTCCTCATTTCCGTTATGCCGAAGAAGGCCGCCGCCACTGCTTCCCCTCCCACGAAGAACTCCTCCGCCGTCAAACCGGGAGGAAAGCCGGCGGCGTCCGCCGTCGCCAAAAGCAAGGGTGAGAAGAAGGAATCGTCCTCCGGGGCGGCGAAGGCGCCCGGCGAGGCGAAAAAGCCATCCAAACCGTCGAAGGCGCCGGTGAAAGCGGCGCCGAAGCGGCCGCCGACCACGTCCAGCCTCCCGGTGGGCGCCAACAGCCTGATGCCGGTCAAGATCACCCGCCCGGCGAACTGGGAGATGACAGGGTGGCACAAAAAACAGCGCCAGAAGCTGATCGAGCTGAGGGACGCGCTGGTCGATGCGATGGACGGTGTGGCGCGGGACACGCTGGAGGGCAGCGAGGC
>CAZYHO010000568.1:0-3350 GCA_964647495.1 uncultured Akkermansia sp.
CGATTGGATGCCATGATGCGAGTCCAACACGCCGCATGGTGACCGTAGCTCAATGGTAGAGTCCCAGATTGTGATTCTGGTTGTTGCGGGTTCGAGCCCCGTCGGTCACCCCAGTTTTCCTGTGCCCGCCGCGGCGCCGCTCGCGGCACTGAACGGGCTCCGGATTCCCATCAGTTCTTTGCCGCATGGAGGCGCTCGAAGCCCGCATCCAGTACACCTTCAAGAATCCGCGACTGCTCGCGGAGGCGCTGACTCATCCCAGCCTCGCGTACGAAACGCAGGGGCCGCATTTTGACAATCAGCGCCTCGAGTTTCTCGGGGACGCGGTGTTGCAGTTGATCCTGACGTGCAAGATCTTCCGGCTCTTTCCCGGCCTGGACGAAGGAAGCCTGACGAAACTGCGTTCCCAGCTCGTTTCGCGCACCGCCTTGCAGCGGTATGCGCACCGCATCGACCTCGGCGCTTACCTCTTGATGGGCAAAGGCGAAGCGGCCTCGGGCGGCCGGGATCGCCCATCGACACTGGCGGATGCGGTGGAGGCGCTCGTCGGAGCCATTTACATGGATTCCGGCCTGGAGGAAGCGACTGCGGTCGTGCTCCGCCTCTGTCACGAGGAAATCACGTCCCTCGATCTCGACCACGAGCACATCAATCCGAAAGGGCGCCTTCAGGAGATTCTCCAGGCGACAGGCGCGCCCAGCCCGACATACGCGATGCTCGCCGCCCGCGGCCCCGATCACTGCAAAGAGTTCGTCTCGCGCGTCCTTTGGCAAGGCGAGGCACTTGGCGAAGGCCACGGAAGCAGCAAAAAGCTCGCCGAAACCGCCGCCGCACGCGATGCCCTCACTCATCCGGTCGTGGTCCGCTTGTCAAACCGTTCCCAGCCGGCCGGCGCCGCCACCTCGTCTCACCCGTCGGAAAGACCTTCACTCAACGGTGAAAAACCGTCCAGATTAATCACCCATTCTTCGCTCGCCGGGAAATAACGGAACGCCGGCGGCAGTTTTCTCGCCGCCGTGCCCGGTGATTCGACCGCTTCTCCCCACTCCGCGCGCCCGTGGAACCGCCTGCGGAACAACCACCACGTCACTTTCTTCGGGTTGTTCGCCGCCAAGAAGAAGATGACGTTTGTGGGACTCAAAAATGAAAACCCTCTCATCGTTGCGAATAACACGACAAGGGTCGATCAAGTAACTCAAAATATAATTATATCAATATTTAATATTTTTATCATAGTTAATTGTAATTTTTATTTAGTCTTCACCTCTCCTTCACCAATGTGATCGCTGTCCGCGGTCGAATCATCTCCCGCTTCCCCTCTCTTGTCTTTTCCATGAACGAGTTTTCTTATCCAAAGGTCTTCGATGTCATCGTCATCGGATCCGGCCACGCCGGTATCGAAGCCGCCTTGGCTGCTCAGCGCCTCGGGTGCGAAGTGGCCGTCCTCACACAAAACCTGGACACCATCGCCCAGATGTCCTGCAACCCGGCCATCGGAGGCGTCGCCAAAGGTCACATGGTCCGGGAAATCGACGCCCTCGGAGGTTTCATGGCCCTGAACGCCGACGCCACCGCCATCCAGTTTCGCATGCTAAACCGGACCAAAGGCCCGAGCGTCCACTCGCCACGTGCTCAATGCGACAAGAAGGCCTACCAGTTTCGAGCCAAAGCTGTCCTCGAATCGACGCCTCGACTGGAACTTTTCCAAGGCAACGCCTCACGCCTCCTGGTCGAGAATGATCATGTGGTCGGAGTGGCCACATCGCTCGGATTGGCCTTGCGCGCCCGGGCCGTCGTCCTCAGCGCGGGGACCTTCATGCGTGGACTCCTTCACGTGGGTCTGCGGCAGCAAAGCGGCGGCCGCCTGGGCGATGGTATCTCCACCTTGAGTGACCAACTGCGTGATCTGGGATTCGAAGTAGGTCGTTTCAAAACGGGCACCCCTTGTCGACTGAATGGCCGGAGTATCGATTTTTCGCGCTGTGACCGCCAGGACGGTGACGTCCCGGCACAGCCATTTTCTTTCCTGCCAGAACGGTTGCGGCGGGTACCAGACGAGATCTTCTCGCTGAACGATTGGAGGGACGGTGCGTTCCACGTGGAACAATTGCCCTGCTGGATCACTCATACCACCGCCACCACACACACGGTCATTCGCGACAATCTCCAGCACTCACCGCTCTACGCCGGAGTGATCCAGGGAACAGGACCACGCTATTGCCCGTCGATCGAGGACAAGGTCGTGCGATTTGCCGACAAGGAACACCATCAGATCTTTCTCGAACCCGAAGGGCGGCACACCTCCGAGTATTATGTGAATGGCACTTCCACCAGCCTTCCGTATGAGGTTCAGTATCGCTTCATTCGCTCGATCCCGGGACTCGAGCAGGCCGAGATCATTCGACCCGCCTATGCCGTGGAGTACGACTATTGCCCGCCAACCCAACTGGCCATGACGCTCGAGACGCAGCGGATTGGCGGTCTGTTTTTCGCCGGTCAGATCAATGGCACCTCCGGGTATGAAGAGGCGGCCGCGCAAGGGCTCTGGGCAGGTGCCAATGCGGCCCTCAAAGTTCAGGGGCACCCGCCGTTTTTCCTCGGACGCGAGACGGCCTATATCGGTGTCATGATCGACGACCTCGTGACCAAAGGAGTCACCGAACCCTACCGCATGCTCACCAGCCGTGCCGAGCATCGACTGCGTCTTCGGCATGACACCGCGGATCTCCGTCTCACGCACTTGGCGGCTACCTTCGGATTGGTGGACGCCGAGCGCGCTGCTGCTGCTGCCGACAAGCGTCTGGCTGTCGAGGCGGCGCACGCTCATCTTGTCCGTGAGCGTCGGGATGGGATTTCGATGGCGAAGTGGTTGCGGCGGCCCGAGGTGAGCCTGGAAATGTTCCCCGTGGAACTTCGCCAGCGTTTCTCCGACGAAGTCTGGCGGGTGGTGGAAGCGGATACCAAGTACGCCGGGTATCTCGATCGACAGGAAGCCACTCTTGCCCGTTCCCGGCATCATCGCGAGCGGCTCATTCCGCCCGCATTTCACTTCGAGGATCTGCGAGGGCTGAAGGTGGAGGCCCGCCATGCCCTGACGCATCGCCGTCCTCGGACCCTTGGAGAAGCGGAGCGCTTGTCCGGCGTCACCCCAGCGGATATTGCCGTGTTGACGGTTGCCTTGAGCCGCTGGGGTCGCGAGGAGGGGGAGCGAAGCGCGGAGGATCGCGATCCGGGTGGCGAACCTGCGGTGCCGGTGGCAGAATGAGGAGGGCTGCCCGCCTGGCGCGAGTGATTTCCGAATCGGATTTATAGTGGATTTGCATCACGCCGATCGGGAATTGCGCGTAACG
>CAZYHO010000569.1:0-1461 GCA_964647495.1 uncultured Akkermansia sp.
CTGGCGAAAAAGCCATAAAAACATTGAATTCTCAGATTGCCGTAACATTTTTCGCCAGTGGCACCTGGCAAAGTTGGGCTCAGCCTGCTCATCACCGGAGCGATTCTGGTGGTGCTGGGCGTATTTGCGGCCGGCAGACCGCGCCCGGTCGACGTGGATACGGCGGGGCAGGGGAGAGGAGGCGGAACGGCGCGCGTTTTGGCCGACACGTATATCAATCCGCTGGATCCCGTGCCGAAAGCCGAGTGGGAAGTGCTGCTGGGTTGCGAACTCGTGCGCACGCCGACGAATGCGGCGCACCATTTCCGCGTGTCCTGGGAGGGCAAGCCGATGGTGTTCGAGCTGTATTTTGTGGCGGCGCCCGAGCTGACCGAACCCGAGGAGGAGGAAGTCGCCGAGATGGCGCAATACTTCGGGTGGCCGCGCAAAGGCGGGGCGAATGCCTGGAAGACGCGCTCGATCGACCTCGGGCACCACGCCTGGAAAGCGGTCGAGTCGTTGCTGCAGTCGAAGCCGTTCATGGTGCTTACGAAGTTCGACCGCCGCCACGACACGCATCACTTTTACGGCCTGGTGGTCATCGAGGACGAGCGCGGCGGCCGGCGCACCTTGCAGGAATGGCTCGTGGAGCACGGATACGCGCGGATTTCGCCGGAGTCGCTCGGCTGGCTGCCGCTGCAAGTGGAGAGCGATCTGTTCGTGGAGCGCCTGGAAACCAAACAACGCGAGGCTCAGCGGGACCGCCGCGGCGGGTGGGCCGCGATCGCGGCCGCGCCGTGATTCATTCAGCGCCGTGACTCAGCGCGGGGCCACAGCGGCGCGCCAATACCGCAGCACCGCCGGCCAGTCGGGAAATTCCGGCGATCCGAAGAGCAGGTTGTGTGGCACGCCGGCCGCCCGCCCCATATCCAGGTCGCGTTCCTTGTCGCCGATGTTCCAGCTCGCGCCCAGGTCGAGATCGTGGTCGCGCGCGGCTTCCAGGATCATCGCCGGACTCGGCTTGCGGCGCGGATCGCGCCCCGCCAGCCCGGTGCACGCGTAAATGCCGTCGAACGCCGCCTCAGGTCCCAGCGCCTCCTGCATGCCACGGTGAATCTCATCCAGATCGGCGGCGGTCATCAGTCCCTTGCCCACCCCCTGCTGGCTCGTGATCAAAACAGCCTTCCACCCGCTCGCCTTCACCGCCGCCACCATCTCCCGAATCCCAGGCATCATCCGGAATTCCTCCCGGCTCAGCACGTAGCCCGGCCCCGGTGATGCGTTCACAGTGCCGTCACGGTCGAAAAAGAAAGCGGGAACTCCCATAGCCAGATCGCTCGCCGCACCAGCGCGAATTTCAAATCTCAAATCTCGAATTCCATAACATAAATACAATCAACAAATTATGACGATGCGGCGCCCCATCCCCCGGACTTTGTGAAAAATTTCACAAATTCCCCTTGCAGGAATTTTTTCGATTCG
>CAZYHO010000569.1:1561-3331 GCA_964647495.1 uncultured Akkermansia sp.
CCCGGACTTTGTGAAAAATTTCACAAATTCCCCTTGCAGGAATTTTTTCGATTCGCTAACAATCAGGCTTCCCGGCGGCGATGCGCCGGGTCATGCTGCCTGCCTGAGTGCGGGCGCCACCGTGCCTGTTTGTTCTGCCGCCATGCTGTTGACCACTTCCGCTGCCGCAATTTCCGTGCCGTCTCCGATGATCGGTGCGGTTTCCCTGACGGCGGAGCCCGTATTCGGGCCAGTGACGAACTCGCTGGTGATGGCGATCATCGTGTGCGTGGCGATCACATGGTTTGTGAGGCGGGCGATGAAGAACGCGACGCTGGTGCCGAGCGGGAGGCAGAATGTGGTCGAGTTCGTGGCGGAGTTTCTCTACAACCAGGTCGAGGCGATCGTCGGGAAGAAGGTGGCGCCACGCGCCTTTCCGCTGCTGGCGACGATTTTCGTCTTCGTGCTGGTGAACAATTATTTCGGCCTGCTTCCCGGCATCGGCTCGATCGGCTGGAAAGAAGTGCACGGCCACCATCCGGTGGCGGCGTCGGTGGCGGCGGCCGCGCCCGCGGCCAGCGCGGCCAGCGCGGCCAGTGCCGAGGCGGCGGACGCGGACGAACCGGACGCCGGGCACGGGGACGAGCACCTGATTCCGTGGTTCCGGCCGGGTACCGCGGATCTGAATTTCACGCTGGCGCTGGCGCTGGTGTTCATGCTCGTCTGGTTCTGGCTGACGATCAGCGAAGTGGGTATCTGGGGGTTCATCGTGCATGTTTTCGGTCCAAAGGGCGGGCTGAAGGGCGTCATCAAGTACATGCTTCTGCCCTTCTTCATCATCGTCGGCATGATCGAGATGGTCTCGATTATCTTCCGCCCGGTGTCGCTTTCGCTGCGCCTCTTCGGGAACATTTTCGCCGGTGAAACGCTGCTGCACGCGATGGGCAACCTGATGAAGGATCTTGGATTCGGCCCGGCCGCGCAATTCTTCGGAAGAATTATCCTTCCCTTGCCCTTTTATTTCCTTGAGCTGCTCGTCGGCCTGCTGCAGGCCATCGTTTTCTCGCTGCTGTGCGCCGTGTACATCCAGCTTTCGACCACGCACGACGAGGAGCATGAGGAACACGGCGGGCATGCCCACGATGACCAGGACCACGGAACTGGCCACGCCACCACCCATTGACGAAACCACTCTGCCGCCGGGACCGTGGCTGGACTGCGGGCGGCGGCGCCAACAGCAACACCCACCACTCAAACCGAAATCAACATCATGGTTACCGAGATCATCACACTCATGCAGGCGGCCACTCCCGACGCCGCGGCACAAGCCGTTGACCTCGCCAAGGCGAGCAACCTCAACGGATCGTTCACGCTCGGCGTCGCCGGCGCCGGCGCGGGCATCGGCGTCGGCCTGGTCGGCTTCGCCGCCGCCCAGGCGGTCGGCCGCAATCCCGGCGCCTTCGGTCAGATCCTGACGATCTCGATCATCGGCATGGCGCTGGCGGAAGCTATCGCCATTTACGCGCTCGTTCTCGCCTTCGCTCAGGGCCGCTGATCATTCCTGCGGAAGCGGCGGGTGGCCTGCTCCAGGCATCCGCCGCCCTCCGCGGGATCCCGTGTTTACCACCTGCACTTTCTCCAATCGATTTTCCGCCATGGGTGACATCGCCAAAGTCTTTGATGTTGACGGACCAACGCTGATTGCGCAGATCGTGATCCTGGTCGTTGTCTTCGCGGTCCTCAACAAGTTCGCCTTCGGTCCGGTCACGCAGCTCCTGCTCGAGCGCCGGC
>CAZYHO010000570.1:0-3326 GCA_964647495.1 uncultured Akkermansia sp.
TGACACCCCAACCGAACACAACGCTTCTCAGTCTCCACGCCATCGCTCGCCGCTGGGGCATCAGCTACTCCAGCGCTCGCCGCAAAGTCCGCCTCGGCCACCTGCCGTTCGTGCAGCTGCCTGGCAGCAACCGCCCGCTCGTCCCGCTCGACGCCGTGCTTCAGGCCGAAAAGCCTCAGCGCCGCAACCCGCAGACCACATGAACCCGCCACTCATCCCCACCATCGGCCCGCACCTTATCCCCCCCCTGGCATCCCGACCAAACCAAGTTATGACTACCCAGCAAACCGAGCAACTTTCGCAGAAAATAGACGCGCTTTCCGATGGAATTCATAGGTTCCTCCTCTCCAAACCAGAGTATCGTGCCCGCCTTGAGCGCGGAGAGGCTGCCGCGCAGACTCGCGCCCAAGCCCGCGAAGTCTTCATGGGCGACTCAACCGGAATGGCGCGCGTGAAACGGGCAACGCATTTTGATTCGCGGTATCCGAATGACTCGGCCTACAGTGAGGCCTTCCGTGCCTACCTCGCCGACCACGGGGTTGCATCGGCTCCGACCGCCCCGGCGCCGGCGACCGCCACCATGGCCGTTCCTACTCCTTCGGCACCCGCCGCCATGGCCGCCGGGAACGGCTCCAATGGGCCATATCCGGCCTTCGTTGTGCGCAGCAACCTGGCCGCCGTTCGCGAGGCATGCACCGCGGCCGGGCCTCCGATTGTCGCCAGGTTGGAGAAAATGATCGATCCGAACCCACGAGAGCTTGACCAACCAGGCGAGAAGTTCGATTTCTCGTGGGCCGGACGCCGGCACCGGGTGTTTGTCGTCCGCGTCAAGCCTGACGATGACGCGGATGGCTTTCCATTTGAACCCAAGCTTCGCGCCGTCATCGCGACATGGACCGATGATCCTGAAAACGAAAAACTGGCCCATGGGTGGCTGAGACGGATCGAGAACGCCGTCCGCGACAGAAACGTTATCGCCGCCGACCAGGCCATCCGCGCCGAGGGATCACCGGATGGATTTGACACGAAGCTGCGCTACATCAACCCCCAGGCCAGAGACGAGTTTCTCAAGAGAAGCGCCGCCGAGAAAGCGGTGGAGACTGCGAAGAAGAGTGTCGATGCGGCCTCCCAGGCGGTTGGACGGTCTCGGTTCGCATTTACGCATCCAGAAGAGGTTTCACGGCTGAACGCCGCCCTCAGCGCCGCAGAGGCTGACTTGGCGACCAAACAGATCGACTTGCTGAGGTTCAAATCGGTGCACTGACGGACGCGGAAAAACCCGAACGAGAAAATTCCTAGCCTGAAAAACATATAACTCAAATTCCACTTATGTCTACATCGTCAAAAACCACCGCCACCGCCGCAGTAGCCCCGGACGTCCCGCGCCCGCTGCCCGCCGTCGCTGTGACATCGGACGCCGCTGCCATTCGCCACTCTGCCCAGCTTGCCGGCGTGCCGATCCTGCGCGAACTCGAACACGCCACAGGATCCCTCTCTCCCGGCGAGGGGGCCGAATATTCCTGGACGCATCAGGAACGGGGTGTGGTCGTCCTCGCCCACAACCACGCCGGCATCGTGCGGTGGGCCGCCATCGAGCACGAACTGAGCGGAAACCTCGATGCGGCCAACCGGGCGATGCAGACGCTCAGGTTGGCCGTCAGCAACCCCGATGCCGTCGAGGCCAATGCGGCGATTCGCACCCTCGGCGCGGAGGGCTGGGATGCATGAACATTTTCGACGGGGGCCAGAGCGTGGTGAAAGCCACGACGCTTAAATACGCAAGCCCGGGGTTGCGGGTGCTCCTCGGGCTGGGCGTGGTCGAAGTCATTGAATACCCGTCGCGCCATCCCTGCCGGTTGCCCGTTTGCAGCCGGCGGAGGATGGCACCCCTTTCCGAGACTCCGAAACAAGGATCGAACCCGTGATCAAACAAGAAACACCCCTGCCGCGCAAGGCGGAAGAACTTGTTGAGCATCTCGCCGATGAGATACAATCCCTGGAAGATCGGATGACGCGGTTCAAAGCGCACCTCGATGCCGTTCGCAGTGCGGTGCCCAAGGTGTTGAAAGCGTCCTCGGTGAGTGCTGACGCTCTAACATCGGCGATGCAGGAACTCCATGCCATCGGCGAAAATGACACGCCATTCTCACCCGAAGCCGTGGAGTATATCCGCTTGATCGTAGAAGATACTCTCGCGACCGTGAGGGGCTCGGGGATCGAGGAGGCGATCGACGAGGTGCTTATGGGCCACACCGTGTTGTAGGCGCGTGGAGGCATTGACACCAAACTCATTGACAAGATATGGCTGCTACACTTGACGCGCGACTGCGCTTGAACTCATCCGAATTCTCCGGCGGCCTGAGCCGCGCGGTTCGGGAATCACACACCGCGACGCAGCGGATGTCACAGCAGTTCGGCACGCTGAAGAATGTGCTCATGGGAGGCGCTGTCGGAGGATTCATCGCCAATTTCGCAAAAGGCGCCATCGAGGCCGCGGTGAACATGGAGCGGCTTGAGGCCGCCATGAGCGCGTCAGCCGGATCGGCGGCACTCGGGCGGCGACGCATGGAGCAAATCAAGAAGCTTTCCGGCGAGATCGGTCTTTCAACCGACGATGCGACAAAAGCGATGCTGCAATTCCAGAGTGCCAGCATGAGCGCCGCGGAGTCAATGGCGGCGATCAGGGCCACTTACAACGTGGCCCTCTCGGGTGGCGGCGGAGCAGCGGAACTCCATCGGGCCGTTGCGCAGCTCCAACAAATTGCCACCGGGTCCAATGTTGTGGAGCAAGACGTCAAGGCACTGCGCGGCGCCCTGCCGCAAGTCGGGATGCTAATGCAGCAAGCCTTTGGATCATCGCGCGCTGAAGATATTCAGGCGCTCGGTATCTCGGGCCGCGAGTTCGTCGATACGCTGATAGCGATGATGGCAAAGCTTCCCGAGATCGGCGACACGTTTGAGAAACAATTTGCGCGCTCCAAGGCGAGCATGGATGAAATGAAGGCTCAATTTGGGAAGTCGCTTGCTCCCATGAAAACGTTTTTCAGCAGCCTGGTTATTGGCGCGATCCAGGGTGTTGAAGTGATTTCCGAAGATGTGGCGAATTTGTTCGCGAGACTGCAAGGGATCGATCCTGAGATGATGCGGCGCACGGATGCCGCCATAAATGAACGGCTGGCCGACATGGACAGCGTCAAGGAAGCCAGGGCAAAGGAGACACGAGAAGGAGAGGAAGCCGCCAAGAAAGCCGCCGAAAATCAGAAAGCCATCCAACGCATCATCGAGAAGCATCAACCCGTCCTACGCCGAGCCGCCGAGGAAGCCCG
>CAZYHO010000571.1:0-3325 GCA_964647495.1 uncultured Akkermansia sp.
TACCTCGGGCGGGAGTATGATCCGGCGGCGAAGGCGCTGCGGGAATCGCTGGTGCTCTACGACAGCAAGGATCTCGTGACGCACGGCGTGGTGCTGGGCATGACCGGCTCGGGGAAGACGGGCCTGTGTCTGAGTATTCTGGAGGAAGCGGCGATCGACAACATCCCGGCGATCATCATCGACCCGAAAGGGGATCTGCCGAATCTGCTGCTCACGTTTCCGGAATTGCGGCCGGAGGATTTCCGCCCGTGGATCAACGAGGAAGACGCCGCGCGCAAAGCGCAGTCGCCCGATGAGTACGCGGCGGCGCAGGCGGCGCTGTGGCGGAATGGGCTTGCCGAGTGGGGGCAGGACGGCGCCCGCATCGCGGCGCTGCGCGAAAAGACAGACATGGCCGTCTTCACCCCGGGAAGCAACGCGGGCATCCCGGTGAGCATCCTGAGCAGCCTGGAGGCGCCGCCGTTCGAGGTGGTCGACGACGCCGAGCTTTTCGGCGAGCGCATCGAAAGCACGGTTTCCAGTCTGCTCGCGCTGATCGGTCTCGGCGTGGACCCGCTGCAAAGCCGCGAGCACATCCTGCTCAGCACGATTTTCGGCACACATTGGCGCAACGGCGAGAACCTGACCCTGGCGCGGCTCGTGCAGGAAATCCAGACACCGCCGTTCGGGCAGGTGGGCGTGGTGGATCTCGAGAGCTTCATACCGGAGAAAAAGCGCATCGAGCTGGCGATGAGCATGAACAGCCTGCTGGCCGCGCCCGGATTCCAGACGTGGCTGAGCGGGGCGCCGCTCGACATCGCGAAGCTCCTGTTCACCGCGGAGGGCAAACCGCGGCTGGCCATCTTCAGCATCGCGCACCTCGGGGATGCCGAGCGCATGTTCTTCGTCAGCCTGCTTCTCAACCAGATGGTCGGCTGGATGCGCCTGCAATCGGGCACGACCTCGCTGCGCGCGCTGCTTTATATGGACGAGGTTTTCGGCTACCTGCCGCCGAGCGCCAATCCGCCGAGCAAAAAACCGATGCTCACCTTGATCAAGCAGGCGCGCGCGTTCGGCGTCGGCGTGCTGCTCGCCACCCAGAACCCGGTGGACCTCGACTACAAGGCGCTCTCGAACATGGGGACATGGTGGCTCGGACGGTTGCAGACGGAGCGCGACAAGGCGCGCGTCCTCGATGGCCTGGAGGGCGCCGCCACCGCGCAGAACCACGGCTTCAACCGCGCGGAAATGGATCGCCTGCTTTCCGGCCTGGGAAACCGCGTTTTCCTCATGAACAACGCGCACGAGGATCATCCTGTCGTTTTGCAGGTGCGCTGGTGCCTGAGTTACCTGCGCGGGCCGCTCACGCGCACTCAAATCAAATCGCTCATGGACCCGCGGCGCGCGGCGTTCGCGCCCGCGGCATCACCCGCCGCGCCGGCCGCGTCGGCCGCCACGTCGTCCGCTGCGGCGTCGCGGGCGGCGGCTCCACAGGCGGATCCTTCGGCCGCGGCAGCGACGGCGGCGGCGGCGCAGGCCGGCCGGCCGGCGGTGGCCAGCGCGATCCGCGAGTATTTCCTTCCCGTGGTGGAGCGTTCGAACGCCGGTGGGTTTCCGCTGATCGCGGTCCCTCACCTGCTGCGGGCGGCGGAGATTCGTTTTGTCGATGCGAAGAAAAAACTGAATTGGCGGCACGAGGTCACGCTTCTCGATCCGCTTTCGCCGGCGCAAACGAGCTTCGATGGACGCGGCGCGTTCAGGCTGGAAGGCCGGGGGATCGCGGCATTTGCGGCCGGGCCGGATGCCGGCATCCGGGCCTGGCGGCCGCTGCCGTCTTTCGCGTTGCAGGTCGCCGCCTACAAGGCGCTCAAGAGCGAATTCACCGACCGTTGTTACGCGAACGAGGGGGTCGAGCTGCTGTACGCCGAGGCGCTCGGTGTCTGGTCGCAGCCGGACGAAAGCGAAGGCGCGTTTCGTGCGCGGCTGGCCCAGGCGGCCCGTGAGGCGCGCGACGCCGCGGTCGATGACCTGCGCGCGAAATACGCGAAGAAGGCGGCCCCGCTCGAGGAACGCCTGCGCCGTGCCGAGGCCGCCGTGGACAAGGAAAAGCAGGAGCAGCAGGGCGCCTGGATTCAAACCGCCGCCAGCATCGGCGGCAGTGTCCTCGGCGCGCTCCTCGGCCGCAAGGGAGGAGGCGCGTTTCGCCGTTCGTCCGCCACCACCACCGTGCGCCAGGCCAGCACCGCGTGGAAACAACAGGGCGATGTCGGGCGCGCGCAGGGCACGGTGGCCGCCATCCAGCAGCAGCTTGACGCCCTGGACGCCGAATGCGCGGCGGAAATGAAGGCGCTGGCCGCCAAACTCGACGCCGCCTCGCTGCCGTTGCGCCGCGAGCGGATCTCGCCGCTCAAGAAAAACATCACCGTCACCGCCATCGGTCTGGCGTGGTTGCCGTACCAGCAGGTCAGCGAGTCGTCCCTCGAGCCGGCCTGGGAGCCGCCGGACCGCGGCGACGCGGCGGGTTTACCTGAGCCACGGCGGTGACCCATTTCCCGCGCTGAAGGATCCGCGTGAAGGTGAATCCACGGCGCCCGCCCTCCTCGAGCAATGCCGGCGCGCTTTTGTCGAGTATGCCCGACAGGATGAGGAGGCCGCCGGGAGCGAGCAGGCGCTTCATTTTCGGAAAGGACGCCGTGAGCACATCGGCGAAGATGTTGGCGAGGATGAAGTCGAACGGCTGTTCGTCCGGCGTCCATTCGAGAATGTCGCGCTGCTCGATGGCCAGGCCGCGTATCCCGTTGCGCCGCGCGTTCGCTTTGGCCGCGGCCACCGCGGCGCGGTCGAAATCCACCGCGAGGACGCGGCCGGCGCCGAGTTTCCTGGCGACGATGGCGAGAATGCCGGTGCCGCACCCGATGTCGAGCACGCGGCGTCCGGCCAGCGGCAGGTCGCACAGCAGGCGGAGGCAGGCCGCGGTGGTCGGATGGTCGCCGGTGCCAAAGGCCATCTCGACCGGGATCACGAGCACATCGCGCCCGGCATGCGCGGCACGATGGCGCGCGAGCGTGGCCTCGTCGGTCTCGGAAACGATCAGGAACTTGTCCCGGATCTTGATCGGTTTGATCTGCGGAACCGCGAGCGCCGCCCAATTGCGGCTCTTCAGCGGGCGCGCCGTGCCACCGAACAGCCGCCGAAGCCGCTCGGCCTCGGTCCGCCGGCGGCAGTACACGTCCAGCCGGAGCCTTCGCCGTCCGGGTATTTCAGTGACGACAAGCGAGGTGCCGGGAAGCGCCTGGAGCCGCTCCTCCCAGGCGTCGCGCCACACCGCGGATGTCAGCTTGCTCCA
>CAZYHO010000572.1:0-3315 GCA_964647495.1 uncultured Akkermansia sp.
CGGAACGGCGCAGGTCAAACCGCCGCCCGTCAAGATGGTCACGCTGCACACGCCGCCGCCGCCGCCGCCACCACCTCCCCCACCGCCACCGCCACCGCCGCTCCGGGTCCAGCCCGAAACCCGAATGATCGAACAGACGCCGGTGGCCGAGGACGAGCCGAAACCGGAAGAGCCCGCGCCCGCGGATGATCCGCCGGCACTCGCCGCCACCGGCATCCTCGGCGATGGCCCGCCGGACGGTTTCGGGCTTTCCGGCAAAGCCGGCGCGGGCTCCGGGACCACGCGCGGCCTCGGCGGATCCGGCCGGTCCGGCAGCCGCTGGGGATGGTATGCCGCCAAGGTGCAGACCTCGGTCCGCGACGCGCTCGGCCGTGATCCGCGGACACGCGAAGCGGTCGTCAACCAGCGCGTGCGCATCTGGCCTGACGCGACCGGACGCATCGCCCGCGCCCGGCTCGTCGGCACCACCGGCGATCCCGCGCTGGACGCGGCCATCAACGATGCCCTGACCGGCGTGCAGCTTTCCGAGCCGCCGCCGGCCGACATGCCCGCGCCCATCCTGCTCCGCCTCACATCCCGCCGGCCGTGAGCGCGGACGACCATTTCTCTGCTGAATTCGATGCCACAATCCATTCCGTTCATCACCCGGAGCACCGCGCTGCTCATCGCAGCCGCCGTGCCACTGAGAGGTGCCGACGATACCGCCCAGGGCGCCGCCGCGCTTCCACCCGCCCAGCCGAGTGCCGCCGAATTCGAGGCGGCACACGCGCCGGACGCGCTGGATGCGCCGGTCGAAATGCCTGTGCCGGCGGTTGATTCGTTCGCGCTGCCGCCGTTGTCGCCCTCGGATTTCGGTGACGAGCCGCCTGAGTTGCTGCCGCCGCCTGACGCCTTGCCGCCATCGCCGGTCGCGCCGGCCGCCGGTCCATCGCGGAACTTCTCGATCAATCTGCTGAAGCGGCTCGTCGAGCGCGGATCGCTCACGCAAAAGGACGCCGAGGAGCTGGTTCTGCTTGCCGACGAGGACGTAGCCGCCGCCAGCGTCCCGCCGCCCGTTCCCGCGCCGGCCCCGCTGCCCGACGAAGTGCGGGTCACCTACGTGCCCGAAACCGTGCGCAACCGCATCCGCGACGAGGTCAAGGAGCAGTTGCTCGCCGAAGCCAGGACGGAAGGCTGGTTCGGCGAATCGCGCATCGCGCCATGGGCGTCGCGTGTCCAGCCGTTCGCCGACATCCGGCTGCGCTTCGAGGTCGACACATACCCGGACGGCAACGACAACACGGGCGCGTTTCCGAATTTCAACGTCATCAACACGGGCGAGCCGTTCGACATCAGCGGCACCGAGTTCTCTCCGCAGTACAACGTCGATCAACAGCGCCAGCGCGCCAGGCTTCGCTTCCGCATGGGCGCGGAACTGGACCTGGACGATGCCTTCACCATCGGCTTCCGCATCGGCACCGGGCAGGACAATTCCCCGGTCTCGAGCAACCAGTCGCTGGGGTACGCCGGGGGAAGCCAGGGTGGCAATTTCAGCAAATACGCCATCTGGCTCGACCGCGCCTTCCTCGCGTACCAGCCGCACGAGCGTTTCCGGGCGTCGTTCGGGCGTTTCGACAATCCGTTTTTCTCCACCACCGCCATTTGGTCCGAGGACATCGGCTTCGACGGGATCACGCTCAACGCGCGCGGCAACGGCAACAACGCCTTTCAGCCGTTCATCACGGCCGGCGCTTTCCCCGTCTTCAACACGGAACTCAATTTCAGCAGCAATCAGCCGTCGAAATTCGAGAGCATCGACAAGTGGCTCTACGCCGTGCAGACGGGCGCCAACATCGAACTCCGGCGTGACCTGACCGCCAGGGCCGGCGTCGCCTACTACCATTTCCACAACATCGAAGGACAGCTCTCGGATCCGTTCATCCCGCTGAGCCCGAAAGACGCCGGCAACACCGACGGCACACGCCCCGCCTTCGCGCAAAAGGGCAATACCTACCGCCCGATCCGCAACATCGTGCCCAGCGTCATCAACGACTTCGGCACGCGCTATCAGTACCAGTACTTCGGACTCGCGACGCCGTATGAAATCGCCGCCCTCACAGGCAGGCTGGACTACGACGGGTGGGAGCCGATCCGCATTTCGCTCGTCGGCGAATACGCGAAGAATCTCGCGTTCAATGACGACAACATCGATGCGGTGGCGGTCAACAATCGCGGCCCCTCGCGCGCCGACGGCAGTCCCGGGGCCTTCGACGGCAGCGACACGGCCTGGTACGTCAACGTCGTCGCGGGACATCCGACGCTTGAAGCGCGCGGCCAATGGAATGGATTCGTCGGGTACCGCTGGATCGGCTCGGATGCGGTGGTCGACGGATTCAACGACCAGGATTTCGGAGGGGGCGGCACCAACATGAAAGGGTTCACGGTCGGCTTCAACTACGCCCTGGCGCCGCGCGTGCGGTTCGGCGCGAAGTGGTTCAGCGCGGATGAGATCGCCGGCCCCGCGTTCTCCAGCGACATCCTGATGTTCGATCTCAGCGCCTCGTTCTGATTCCCGCCATGAAACTTTTCCATCTCGCCATCCTCTGCCTCCTCGCCACGCAGGCCGGCCCCCGCGCTCTCGCGCAGGAAACCGCGGAGGCCCAGCTCGCCCAGGCGAAAGCGAACGAACAACGCGTCCGCGACACACTGCGGACGACCACGCAGCAGCTTGGCGCCGTCGAAGCGGAAAAGGCGACACTGCTCGCCGCTCAGACCGAGCGCGACCAGCGGATCGCCGCGCTGGAGGCGCAACTCGCCAGCGCTTCGGCCCAGGCGGCGCAGGATCGCGAAGAATCCCGCATCGCGCTGACGCGGCTCACCGCGGACGGCCAGCGCAAGGACGAGGAAATCTCCCGCCTTCAGACAACGCTGCAGAAATGGAAAGCCGCGCATTCCGAGGCCACGACCGTGCTGCGCCGTACCGAGGCGACGCGCTCGCGGCTCTCGGCCGCCAACATCACGCTCGAGCGCACGGTGGCCGAGCGCGAGCGGCAGAATCTGGCGCTGTACGCCACGGCCTCCGAAATCCTCCAGCGGTACGCGGATTTCAGCCTGGGCCGGGCCATTGCCGCCCGCGAACCATTCACCGGGCTCGCCCGCGCCCGGATCGAGGAACAGATCCAGGATTACGCCGACAAGATCCAGGACTCCAGAATCAAACCCGCCCCCTCCGACGGACAGCCGTCCAGCTCGCGCCAACCGGCCGCCGCCCCCGCCGCCACACCCGCGCGATAATCACGCCATTCAATCCCAACCACGCACCGAACCATGAAATCG
>CAZYHO010000573.1:0-3314 GCA_964647495.1 uncultured Akkermansia sp.
CGCGAATGAACGCCAATGAACGCGAATGAGGAAAATCTGCCACGCACTGCAATTCAGTGCCTTACATACATTGGCGTCCATGCCTGTCCATTCGCGGTTCTTCTTGAACGAACGGTATCGAGCGCTGAAAGGGCCGGCAGAAGCCGCGCTGGACATCGGGCGTGGCCATGATTGGGTGGAGGGGTCGCTTCGTCATGCCCACGGGTTCCAGGACGTGTCTTTATCCATGCGATCTGCCGCTGACCCCACTGGAAGCGGCGCGATTGCTGCGTGATCGCGCGGGATTTTTCTGGTGTGACTCATCGGATGAAACGGCGGGCCGGCTTTCCGTGCTGACGTGCGAGCCGGTCGCCGTGCTGCGGGGAGGCCCGGGTGACTGGCCGCGGCTGCTGCCGGCGCTGGACGCGATCCGCGCCTCGGTGGATCCGAGGAACCGGCGCCGGGATCTGGGGCTTCCCGGGCCGGGACTGTTCGGATCGATCGATTTCGACGGCAGTTGGTGTTTCGGGGCGTATCTGGACGTGCTGGTCTACGATCACGGATCGGAGCAGTGGTGGATTCAAGGGGAGTTCATCAACCGGTTGGCGCATCCGCCGCCGCGCCGGCAAACGGGCAGGTCTCCCATTCCGGTTTTCCAGCCGCTGTGGTCCCGCGACGGGTTTGTGTCGGCGGTTCACAAGGCGCTCGATTACATCGCCGATGGCGACATCTATCAGGTGAACCTCGCCCAGCCGTGGCGGAGTGACTGGCCGGAGGAGGCGGACCTTTTTCCCTACTACGACCGCCTGCGCGCGTTCTCCCCGACGCCGCACGCCGCCTTTTTCGATCTCGGCGGGCGGCAGGTCGCCTCGGCGTCTCCGGAACTGTTTTTGCGGATCAGCGGGCGCACGGTCCAGACGCGCCCGATCAAGGGGACGCGCCCCAGGCTGCGGATGGCGCAGGAGGATGAGCGGTCGGCGTACGACCTGATCACGTCGCCGAAGGAGATCGCCGAACTCATCATGATCACCGATCTGGAACGCAACGATCTCGGGCAGGTCTGCGACTTCGGATCGGTCCTGGTCACGGATCTGCTCCGCCTCGAACGCTATCAGCAGGTTTTTCATCTTGTTTCCACCATCGAAGGCACGCTGCGCGCAAACATCGACCATCTCACCGCGCTCTGGGCGTGCCTGCCCGGAGGGTCGATCAGCGGCGCCCCGAAACGACGCGCCCTCGAGATCATCCGGGAACTCGAACCCTTTCCGCGCGGCCTCTACACGGGTGTCATCGGGTGGATCGGCGCTTACGAGGAAAGCCAGTTCAACATCGCCATCCGCACGGCCGTCGCCGAAGCGGGAAGCCTGCACTTCCACGCAGGCGCCGGCATCGTGGCCGATTCCAATCCCCTCAAGGAATACGAGGAAACCCTCCACAAGGCCGCCACCCTCCTCGGAGCCGCCGCATGGCCGGGGTGAACCGGACGCACCCGCTGCGGGCTAAGGAAGAAATCCGGGACACCCACTCATTACCAGCCCTTGCTATTCGGGTCTGCGAGGGCTCGGGCTGGGGATAGCGAGGCGCCACTGCCGGATTTGGCAGCGGGCGGTGGCCGTGCGGGAAAGGCACTCGCAGGAGCCCATGCCGCAAGGAGAAAACCCGTTCTTTGGTCGCTCCGCCTGTCTGCGAGCTGTGCTCACCCCTTCGCGCCCCTCCCCCGTCCGGTTGCACAAATTGAGTGGGTGTCCCAGTTCTCAATCCCCAGTTCTCATCCCTCCCAGTTCTCCATCCCGGTTCTCTCGAGAAAGGGGGAGACACCCACTAAATGTAAAGCCGCGAATCGGAAAATGGGCCGACAGGCGAGTGCTCGGATCCCGGACGGCAGGGTCGGGCTTTCGGGAGCGATTTTTTTGTTTTGTTTTTTAATTGCGATAAGTGTTCGTATGAGTAGTCTTCCCGCTATGGCTACAGCTCGTCGCTTCCTTGTCGATCCTGCCGTGGGCGGGGTTTTCCACTGCATCTCCCGTTGTGTGCGGCGCGCGTTTTTGTGCGGACGCGACGCGTATTCGGGGCGTGATTTCGAGCACCGTCGCGGGTGGGTTCGGGATCGACTGCGGGAGATTGCGGGCTTTTTTGCCGTGGATGTGTACTCGTACGCGGTGATGGCCAACCACTTGCATGTGGTGTTGGGCACCGATCCCGAGCAGGCGGGGTCATGGACGGATGCCGAGGTGGCGCGCCGCTGGCTCTCGCTATTTCCCGGTCCGGGCGGCAAACGGGGCCGGCCACCGGAAGAATCGGCCATCCAGGCCCTGTGCCAGGAGAGCGACAAGCTGGCCGCCTGCCGCAGCCGACTCTCCGACGTGAGTTGGTTCATGCGTTGCCTGAACGAACCGATCGCGCGCCGCGCGAACCGGGAAGACGAGTGTACCGGACGCTTCTGGGAAGGACGCTTCAAGTGCCAGCGGCTCGAGGACGCCGGCGCGCTGCTGGCGTGCATGGCCTATGTCGATCTCAATCCGGTACGGGCCGGTATTGCCGCCGCCCCCGAATCGAGCGACTTCACCAGCGGGCAGGACCGAAGCGTCGCCCGTAGCGCTCGCCGGAAACTTGCCGCCGCTCCCGAGTCGCCGACCCCGGCCCAGGCGCCGTTGATGGCGCAGGCGCGCACCGAGGCGACCCGGGACCGCTGGCTGGTCTCTTTCGCCGCTTCGGGCGAAGAAAGCTCGTCGGACGCCGGTCCCGCAGATCCCGCCCAAGGCCAACCCAACCGCTCAACCACCTGGCTGGCTGACATCAGCGTGGAGAGCTATCTCGAACTGCTCGACTGGACCGGCCGCGAACTGCGCGCGGACAAGCGCGGCCAGATTTCGCCCGACCTGCGCCCGGTCCTGGAACGCCTTGACCTCGACGTCGAAGCCTGGGTCGAAAATATCGCGCACTACGGCAGTTTGTTCCATCGGCTGGCCGGCACAATCCAGCGGCTGCGCGCCTGGGCACTCGCCACTCGTCGCGCCTGGCTCCACGGCCACCGCGGCGCCCGCCGCCTCTACGCCAAAGCCGCCCAAGCCGCCTAGACCCACGTCCACCGGGAGTCACGCAGAGAACCGGCTGAGCCATCCTCAGTCGCCGGCCTGGACGCCGTCGCTCACCCACACCGCCCTCCGTTCCCAGCGGTCAGTTGGCGTTGCCGATTCCAGGCCAGAGCATTCCCGTGGGAACCCCCGATTTCGGCAGAGCCGAGCAGTCGCTCTCGCAGCAAGAGCAAGCGTGTCGCGCACTCACCAATGTTCCCGAATGGCGGCCGGTGTGGATTGGAAAGTGGGTGTCTGTCT
>CAZYHO010000574.1:0-2264 GCA_964647495.1 uncultured Akkermansia sp.
CGGCCAGCGCGCGCGAAGCGTCCGCGCTCTGGCAGGCGTAGGCGTTCACGTCCACGCCAGGCGGCAGGCCGAGACGCTTGACGCCGATGCCGAGTCCGGCGAGGCGCGGGGCGAGTTTTTCCACCGCGTCATTACCCGCCTTGTCGTTGTCCTGCGCGCACACGATCCAGCGCGGGCGTTGGTCGTGTATTGAAGCCCACAGGTCTTCGTTGATCCCGTTCGCGCCGAAGGTGCAAGTGACGTTTCTAAAACCCGCGCACCAGAACGTCAGCGCGTCCATGATCGCTTCGCAGAGGATCAATTCGCCGCCCGCCATGACGGATTCAGGATTCCACAGGCCGCGTTTCGGTTGTTCGAGGTAAAGGTGCAGCGGCGTTCCCTTCCGCAAGCCGTCGGTGATCTTGCGGCCGTAAAGCTGCGTGACGTTGGCGTTGTGGCGGTCGGTGATCGGGAACACCACCGAGCCGTTCAAGTGCTCGTGGCCGGTTTCCTTGCGCAGCACGCCGAGCTTTTGCAGCCGCGCCTTCAACTCCCGGCCCGCCGCGGTGGTCGTCGGCACGCGATAGCCGAGCGTGCGGTTGGCGTAGCCGATGCGGAAGCGCTTCACCGCCTCGGGGTGGAAGCATTTGCGTTTTTGCAAGTAGGTCATGGCCTGCGGCTGGTTGCAGAACGTGGCGTGGTAAAAGTCCGTCACGATGCCCATCAACTGCGCGTCTGTCAGGGCGTCGCCGGGCGCGGCGAGGATGTCATGCTCCGTGCCCATGCGCGTCTCGACGCGGGCGGGCTGCGGAGCCAGCCCCAGCCGTTCGGCGAGCTTGTCGGCGGCGCGGCGGAAGCTGATGTTTTCCAGCCGCATCAAAAGCGCGATGTTGTCGCCGCCGCCGCAACCCGCGAGGCAGTTCCAGAGGTTTTTGCCCGGCGTGACGACGAAGGACGGCTCGCCGTCCTCGTGGAAGGGGCAGCGGGCCATGAGGTTCTTGCCGCGGCCAGCAAGCTCGATGCCGTGCTCGCGGCACAGGTCGGAAAGCGGCACTTCCGCCTTGATCCGCTCGATGAGGTCTTCGGGAAGCCGGGCCATGTCAGTTCTCTTGCGCCTCCCTCGCCCGTTCGCGGTTCCAGCGTTGGCGCATCGCCTTCCAGCACGGCGAGTCTTCATACAACTCGTTGCGCTCCCACGGATCGAAGCGCAGGCCGTCGGTGGCGTAGAGCCATTCGAGCCGGGCGGCGGTGCGGCGCGGATGCGCCAGCAGCCGCGCGAGCATCGCGCGGCCCGCGTCGTTCCAGCCGCATTCCGCCCGCAGGCGCTCGCACCAGCCATGTTGATCCGCCTCGCGCATCAGCGAGCGGCCAAGGGCCGCGAGATCGGGCGCAAGCCCGGCATCGAGCGCGCGGCGTTCCCACTCGTCCCACGGCCAGCAGCCGGGGGCGCAGAACGGGAGCAGCGGTTTGAGGAGACGGGGCGGATTCATGGCGAAAGTTGTCAAGTTCGGCGTTGCAAAATTTAATCAGCGCGGCAATGCTAAATATATTTAGCACATCATGCAAGCGATTTCCCGTTTTCCGAAGACTGCCCCGTATAGTGGCGGCATGCCACACCCGGAAGCACACCCATTCGGCCAGCGTTTGGCGGCCCTGCGCGTCGAGCGCGGATGGTCGCAGGCGGAGCTTGGCCGCCGCCTTGACCTGTCGCGCGGCATGGTCGCCTACTACGAGAGCTGCGCGAAGAACCCGACGCTGGAGTTTGTCGAGAAGGCCGCCGCCGTCTTCGAGGTTCCCGTCGGCGAGTTGACGGGCGCGGCAGCGCCGAGGCGCAAGCCCGGCAGGGCTTCGCGCCTCGAACAACTCACCGCCGAACTCGGCAAGCTGCCCAAAAGCAAACAGGCCGTTGTCATCCAGATGCTCGAAGGTTTCCTGCAACAGCGGGAAGCCGGTGCCTGAACGCTTTCTTCTTAGCCGCCTTTCCGTTGGTTCCCTGGGTGGGGCGCGTGAGGGGCGGCGAGGCGTTAGCCGACGCCGCCCCGTCAGCGCCAAGGGCGGGAGCCGGAGCGAAGCGGAGACAGACAGCCGACAGGCTGCCCGAAGGGCAAGGCGAAGCCGCAGTCAACCGCCGGGAGTGACGAGGACAGCGCTTGATGCCATGAGCGCCCGGAGGCGGCAGCGCGAGCCAGCACGCTCCGCCGACACGAAAGACGTTCCCGAAGCGCGCTCCCAACGCTCCGCCGCGAGCGGGGGCCGGAGGCACCGGCTCCGTGCCTCCGCCCGTG
>CAZYHO010000574.1:2274-3311 GCA_964647495.1 uncultured Akkermansia sp.
GACAGGCTGCCCGAAGGGCAAGGCGAAGCCGCAGTCAAATGGCTGGGGTTTGGTGCGGAGGGCGCGGGTTCAAGCGGCCAGCGCCACGTTGCGCGGATCGAGGACGCCCCAACCTCCGACCGATGTCCCGTCCCTGATCCCGCGCGCCTGACCGGCGGTTCCCCGGCACGTTGTCCGACGGTTGTCCGTGCGGCATCCCCGCGTGAAGCCTGCGGCAGTTTTCCGCCTAACGCCGTTAGGAGTCAGGCGTCTCTTCTCAAAAGCGCGGTCGAACTGATCGCGCAACACGGCTTCGCGCCCTCTTTATGCGTCTTTCATCGCGTATGTGAAGAGCTTCTGAGCAAGCTCCGAATTAGTCGGTCCTTCGCTATCCTTGAGATCTTCAATCACCTCCAAGAAGTAGAAGAAGTCGAAGAGATTGTGATACTGCACACCTTCCGATTGTAACTCAATCCGACCTTCCGTTTCTTCGATGGGGAAAAAACCAAGCTGTGCTTCCAAGCTCACAGGCTCTTGTGCGTAAATTTCGATGACTTCGGATTCGGCGCTGAGCGCTTGTCCTTTGCAGAAGTCTTCAAAGGTTCCGCCTTCGCGGAAGAATGTGATTAGATCGATCAATTTCATAAATTCACGTTATTTCCCCCAGATTGAAAACCCGCCATTTCCACCGGGGTGCATTGTTTCCCAGAAGATGCCGCCGGGAATGTTCGGGTGTTGGCTCTTGGGCACAAGCTGCATGACGCCTGCTTTCGTATCGTGATGCCAAACCCAATTCTCAGGTGACTTGCCGAGGATTGAGCCAGTGGGCGATTTCGGAACACTAATACCCAGCCTTGCCAAGGCAGGATTCGATTGAAGCGCTGCATCAAGGGCGACATTCGCTTCCTTAAAGTGCATGTATCTGCTTACGCCCGGGTATGTCGTCGGGCTGAGGGTGGTTTCAAATGCGGTGCTGTAGAACCTGCCATCCGGCACTGTCGTCTTTGCGGCAAGGAGCGAGTCCGACGCATCATACGCCCAAGCCGTCGTAATTTCCC
>CAZYHO010000575.1:0-1378 GCA_964647495.1 uncultured Akkermansia sp.
CCTCGACGGCGATCGTCGACGTCGTGCCGGCCGGCGTCGTCAGCGGCCAAGCATCTTGAAAGAAATAATATTCATTATTGTCGATACAATAGGGATTTCCAGATAAGAAAACTTTCTCGATTTCCCCGATCAAATCATAACCCTCTTCAAATTTTTTGAAATCAATACTATGGGGATTCACCGCTTCATCGAAAAAGCATATGAAAAACCCGGTGTACCCTTCACCACTCGCCCCCGAAAAACCTCCAATTCGCTCCTCTCTATGACTATCCATAAACTTACATTATTATTCGAGCGCCCCGTTGAGCTTCAGCAAGAATGGGGTCAGTAGTATCAGAGCGAATCAAGGGGCTTTTTGATTTTTTTCGCGTGCCTTGAACCAGGGTGTCCGGGAGCGTGCCAGATCGAAGGCTTCGATTTGGCCGCTTGGTTTCTGGACCCTTTTCGCGTGGTCTGGCGGGGACGGGAGGTGGAGGCGGGCGACGGCGGTGGCACTCCACCGGTGGCGGACCCTTCGCGGGTCCGGCCTTCGCCCCCTTTGCCTGGCGGACTGGTGTGACGAGCCCTCGACGCGGCTTTACCCGGGCGTCGGGGCGGAGTATCTTGGTGCCATGGTCCGGCCCGGGAGTTGGAGTATCCTCCGCGGGTCGGATCGGGGGCGACCGGTGTGGTTGGCTTACTGACCCGAGCCGTCGCGTTTCATCTCACGATGTCGGCGCGGCATCCTCAAATGAGCCATCCGGTCGCCCCGTCTCCGTTTTCTCGTCCCCTCACCGCGCCGCGCGGGCGGGGCCGCGGGTTGGTGGGAAAGGTGTCTTTCCAACGGCCAGCTACGAGGGTCGTAGTGGAAGGTGGATGCCATGGGTTTCCATCACGACTCGCCGCCAGAAGCCGAGCGGGTGCTCCTCGTTGGCGATGAGGTCGTGGCCGCCGGGGATCGACCGCCATTTGCGCTGGAGGACGGTCCAGGTGGCTTGCGCGGCGGCGGCGAGTTCTTCCGGGGCGGCGGCGCGGCCGCGGCCTTGGGGGGCAAGGTAAGGGATCTCATGGAGGACGAGGGTGCGCAGGAGGCGCAGGTAGCGGCGGGCTCCGGCGAAGATGCCGTGCTTGCCTTCGGCGTTCCAGCGGGTGATGCGCTCTTTCAACCCGGGCGGGCCGTAGAGGTGGATCTTTTGCGCGCTCTGGACGGTCCAGTCCTTGAGGATGCGGTTGCAGCGGGGGCTGGCGTGGCCTTGGACGGCGGGCGAGTCGGGGCCTCCGCTCTGGAAGGTCTTGGGGACGATGCCGGCGTAGCCGCAGAGGGAGTCGAGCGGCGCGAGGCGCTTGGGATCGCCGAGTTCGCCGGCGATGCCTGCGGCGAGCACGAAGCCGATGCCGG
>CAZYHO010000575.1:1478-3303 GCA_964647495.1 uncultured Akkermansia sp.
ATGCTGGTGAGCATGGCATACGGGGTGGTGGCGAGGGTGAGGGCGGCGTCGGTTCGGAGTTCCAGCGCGTTGCGGTGGAGGCAGCGGTAGAGATCGACGGTGGCGGCGAGGGTGCGCTGGAGGGTGGCGACGCGCGAGGGCGCGGGCGGCAGGGCCTGGCGGGCGAGCGCGATGATTTTGGCGGCGGTTTCGTCGGGCTGGTGGGCGCGGTGGCGGTGCAGCAGCGAGGCGAGCGAGGACGGCCGGCGGCGGGCGATTTCCGGGGCGCTGAAGCGTTCGGCCATGAGTTCGAGCGAGGCGTCGCTGAAAGCGGTGAGGCCGCTTTTGGCGTTGGAAAGGAAGCCGGGGAAGAGCTGGTCGGCGAGGGCGTGGATGCGGTTGGAGGCGGCGGTCTGCTGGCGGACGAGGGTGCGGCGGCAGCGGGTGATCTCGCGAAGATGATGATAGACGGAGTCGGCCGCGGTGGATTCGCCGGTGGGCCGGGCGCGGCGCGCGAGCAGGGTTTTGGCGATGCCGAGGAGGTCGAGGTTGTCGGTGCTGGCGAGGAGGTTCCCGCGGTTTTCCTTGGCCTCGCAGGCGTTGACGCGGACGACCAGGTAGCCTTTTTCCCGGAGGGCGGCGGTGAAGTTGGCGACGTAGGGTGCCTCGTCCTCGCCGCCGAGATAGATGCAGTCCTTTGCGATCTTGCGGCGGCGGGCGGTGGCGGCGATTTGTTCGATGAGCCAGGCGACGCCGGCGGGGTTGTTCTCGACGGGGAAGGCGGCTTTGAGGATGTCGCCGTTACCGTCGCAGATCAGGGCGACGTGCTTGGCCTTGGCGTAGTCGAGGGCGACGCACAGGACCTTGCGGGCGCTGCCCGCGCGCTCGAAGACGGCGCGGACTTGGACGTTCTGGCTGCGATAGACCGAGGAGGAGCGCGTGGATGTTTTCATGGCACCGCGAAGATGCCGTTGGAGACAGCTTCGGAACATCCGCCGAAGCAGTCAGGCGAGCTCAAGCCCTACGGGCTCGCCCGCCTGCTTCGGACGGCGGGGAAATGGTACCGGTCCCCGCAACGTAACAAAATAATGAGAAAATGTGATTTAGCGGGGATCCCGCGACCCCATTCAGACGTGGTGTGGGATAACGTTTCGGTAGTATTGGGCGAAACTATGTATGGGATCTCTGATGCCAATATCGATTTTGGTATCCTTGGGTTTTCTATCCCGCTGGGGAATTAGTGGCGTGATGAATGCGTTAAAATTATTTATTTCGGCGTGGGCGCTTTTAGCGGTTTCATGTGGCGAGCGGATTGTTGAGTTGAGGGATCAACGGAATTCAGCAGTTGAGAATGCAAGCGTAACAATTATAGATCGTAACGGTAATTCGGTTAGCCGTCCTTCAAATATCAAGGGGGAAGTCTTGTTTGGGGGCGGGAAGTGGAGTGATTACAAGGAATGGATATCTGTGAAGGTTGAGGTGAATAATGAGATATATTACGATAAGGTTGTAAAATCGCCGGACTCTAATGTAATCAAAATTGAAATTGAACTGTAAGCGTGGTCTGGTGAATGGGGTCAGATGTCCCGGAGAGTCGGGCCTTGATTTTTGAATCTGTTAGATCCTGGGGGTGTCCTTTCCTCCTGTTGTCCCCGCTTGAGGACGCTCTGAATTCCTCCAAATATCAGATCCCGATAGGGATCGAAGCTCCGGTAGCCGGGGAGCGAGCGGAGCGACCTCCCCGGATTCCACCGCCGGAAGATCGAGGCTTCCCGGAGGGATGCCAGCCCGCGCGGGACCTCGGAAAGTGGATCGTGCCGGCTGCGATCCCGAAAGGGATCGCAGC
>CAZYHO010000576.1:0-3299 GCA_964647495.1 uncultured Akkermansia sp.
GCGGGCAGGTCGGCGAGGTCGAGGAAGCCCTGAATCTGAACGATTTCTCCACCGGTGAGAACGGGCTGCTCATTCTCGGAAACGGCTATGATTCCTCCCCCCAGGGCGGGCCATGGTCAGGCTTCAAGGTTCCCGCCACCACCGCTTATGATCCGGCGGGAAACCCGCCCTGGTCGGGCCTCGGTGACGACGACCTGGATCCGAACGGCGGCCTCACCTTCCTCCTCGTCACCGGCTGGAAGGGGATGTCCAACCAGACTGGCAACAGCCTCGGCGACGTGGACGTGAACAACAACGGCGTGCTCGACTGGAACGAACCCTCCCCGCCAAATGGATCCCAAACCACCCAGCCGTTCACCGACCTCATCGACAGCGTCGGCTATCCTGACCTGGGTCCGCCGGTCCGCCGCCCCTACACCACCGCCGACTTGAACCGGCGCCCCGTCAGCGCGGCCAACTTCGCCCCGGACAATATCTCCCGCCGTCTCAGCCGCGCCAACTACCCGGCCGACGCCAATAACGCCTCCGCCTGGTACGGCGGAAACCTCGCCGGCACCTCGGCGGCCTCGGTAACCTACGACGTCCAGATCTTCGGCGATTTCAGGGGCCAGGCCACCCCGGGCCAGCCAAACCTCGATGCTCCGCCCGTCGTGGGCAATTTCCTCATCAATGAAGTCTCGATCGACCCTCCCGGCCCGGAAACGCGCAACTTCGAGTACATCGAAATCATCAACGCCGACGGTGGATCGGGCAGTCTGCAGGGCCTGACCCTCGTCCTTCTCCGAACCAACGACAACAGTGGCGGCAACCCCGGCGGTGTCCCTGCCCTCGGCATCATCATGGAAGCCTGGAATCTCAGCGCTTTTACGACGGGAGCCAACGGCCTGCTCCTCCTCGGCAACAATTACCCCGATCGCGATATTCCCTGGGCCGGCTACATCGAACCGGAAACGCATCTCGAAGATCCCACCGCTCTCGGCGTTGGCGACATCGGCCCCTCGGAAGCCTTCAGCCTGCTTCTGGTCGAGAACTACACCGGCGTGATCGGCCAGGATCTCGATACCAACAACGATGGCGTGCTCGACATCAGCCCATGGACCGCCATCAAGGACAGCGTCGGCTTCGACCAGTTGAGCCCGGGCATCGGAAAGACATATGCCCAGGCAAAGATCACCTCCACCCCCGCCTACGAGATCGACAATCTCTCCCGCAAGCTCGGCAACACCACAGCCAACAGTGCCGCGGCCTGGTACGGCGGCGACTTTGCCAGCGCCCACCCCTTCGGCATCGGTTTCCTCGATTCCGCCGAACGGCCGGCCATCGGAGGTTTCCGTGGCGCGGCTACCCCAGGCCGCGCGAATTTCAATTCCACGCCACCACCAGCCGACATCCGCATCAACGAAGTCATGGTCGATCCAGTCTCCAACCCGGACGGAAGCCGTGAATACGTTGAACTCATCAATACCGCGCACACGATCGGTGGCCTTTACGGGCTCACTCTGGTCATCGCCGATGGCAATCCGGGCGCACAGAACGGCGCCATCCTTGAAAGCATCGACCTCAGCGGTCTCTCAACCGGCCCAAACGGGCTGCTCCTCATCGGCGACAGCTACGATGACATCATTCCCTACAACATCCTGGAGCGCCTGGTCTCCCCATTGACGCTGCACGATGACGTCCCGGGGCTCGATGCCGCTGGCGTCGGGGACATCGGCCCCAACGGAGCCATGCTCATCCTGATCACCAAAGGCACACCTCCCGCGGTCGGCTCCAACGTCAGCAACATCGCCGCTACGGACATCGTCGATAGCATCGGATTCGGCGCCACGCCCAACTCGGCCATCGCGACGATAGCGCCCGGCTTCACTCCGCAGCACCTGTCGCGCTACCCGTGGACCTATGCGCCGAACACACCGGATTCATGGTTCAGCGGAATGCTCGACCCCGCCTTCGGCGAAAGCAGCCTCTACTATTCTGGAACCTTCGCCGGTACCTACAAGGGCGGCGCCAGCCCGGGCCGCTACAACCACGCCGCGACACCGGGCCCCACCACTACTTTCCTGCTCAACGAATTGCATATCAATCCTCCCGGCGGCGACCAGAGCAACGAGTTCATCGAGTATCGTGCCGTGCCTCCTGCCTCCTTCAGCGCCAACGGCTACACCCTGCTCATGCTCGACGGCACAGGCAGCAATACAGGCACCGTCCTCGAAGCCTGGTCACTGGACGGCCTGGCCACCGGAACGAACGGCCTCCTCCTCACCGGCGCCGGCTACCCGGACGCTTCACCTTGGACGGGCGCCAATGCGCCGGCCCCCGCCACCCGCCTCGGTTCCCCCCAGTTCATGAGCCCCGGGGACATCGCCGGGGACAGCGACAACGGAACCGTCAGTTTCCTTCTTGTCCGCAACTTCAACGGAATGGCCGGGTTGGACCTGGATGCCGGCGTTCCCGGCACCGGCACCGGCGCCGATGACGGCAATTTCGACGTCTTCCCGCTGCCGTGGTCCAATCCGATCGCCGATGCCGTCGGTATTCGCCTGTATGATACGAGCCTGCAAACCCCGGCTTACACTGGCCGCGTTTACGGTGGTGTCGACCTCAGCAGCCCCGCAATTCTCGGTCTGCAAGGCTACACTCCGGACAATCTCTCGCGCCATGGAGATAACAACACCCCCGCCTCCATCGCCGCCTGGTACGGCGGTGATATCGACGGAAGCACCGGTACCTCCACCGGCTATGACCCATCCCAGAAGTTCCCTGCCAGTGGTTTCGCGGGTCTGGTCACACCTGGCAGGCCCAACGTCGGCGCCGCCCCGGCGGATAACGAGGATGGAGACAACGACGGTGTCGTCAATCTCATCGAATTCGCCTTGAATATGAATCCCGCAGTCGCGGACCCTCAGAAACTGCCGGAAACCGGGAATGAACTCGTGGACGTCGGGGGAACGGGGTATCCGTTCATCAAGTACACCCGCTTCATCAACGGAACTTCCTCCGGGGCGACCTACGTGGCCAATGGCTTCCGATATGAGGTCCAGGTTTCCCTGGATCTCGTGACGTGGTCCGACGCGGTAACCCAGGTTTCCACGGCTGCGGGAGAAGAGGGGACCGAGTCGGCGACCTATCGTCCCACCAACGCGTTTTTCCAGGAGGCGCTGGCCGCCGGCGGCGAAGTATTTATCCGTCTCAGGATCAGTCGCGCCTGAGACGTGGTTCATGGTTCATGGTTCATGGTTCGTGGTTCGTGGTTCATGGGACTCAAAGTGACTTCACCAGGCGATTTGGCAGTTCTCGGG
>CAZYHO010000577.1:0-1779 GCA_964647495.1 uncultured Akkermansia sp.
GGCTTGAGGAACATCCGGCCTTCCTTGTAATTGATGACGGCGTCGAGTTCGCGCAGGAATTCCGCGCCGAAGAGAGCGTCGTAATTCCCCTGGCCCGCGATCGAGTCCTTGTGGATGTCCGCGCTGAGGGCGATGCGGTCGCGGATGACGGCGTCACCGAGCGTGATCAGCGGCACTTTGGTCAGGGCGGCCGGCGCCTCGCCGCCGATCCCGCGGATCACCTGATCCATCGGCCCGACTTCGAGTTTGGCGACGTTGCGCGCGAATTGGATGTCCATCGTGCACGAGTGGGCGCCAGTATCGATGAGGAACCGCGCCTTCGTTTGCCCGACCAGGCCGTCGACCAGGATATGATTGCCCTCGAGGCGGTACTGGAACGACTGGTAGGAGCGCAGCTCGAGGAGTTCCTTGACGGTCAGTGTCCGCCATTCGGGGTTCTTGGTGAGGTTTTCGCGCAGTTTGCTCCAGTTCTTGACGAACTCGCGATCCTCCTCGCTGAGCTTGTCCAGCGGGAGTTTGCTCACTTTGTCTCCTTGAAGGCGGAAGGTGGCTTCGGTTTCGCTCTTGTCGAGAAGCGCGGCCTGAAAACTCCGGTCTCCCTCGGAACTCGTCCAGCGGCGGAAATCCGCTTTCGGCTGGTCGGACCCGGCTGCCGGGGCGGCGCCGCCGGGCGTGCTTTTCTGCACGATGTTGTCCGGCCGCAAAAAGATGCGTCCTTCGCGGTAGCTGATCACAGCGTCGAGTTCGCGGAGAAAGTCCGCGCCGAAGATCACTTCGAATTGCCCCGGGCCCCCGCCGATCGGGATGAAGTCGGTGGCGAGCAGCTTGCGGTTTTCGACGACGGTGTCCCCCAGCTTGAGGCTGGAAATCCGGGTGATGGCCGCCTTTTGTTTGCCGGCCACGCCGCGAATCTCCTGATCGTACGGCCCGATTTCCAATTTGGCTTCTTTGGCGGAGGCGTCATGGATGAGCGAGGAATGGGCGCCGGTATCGATCATGAAACGCATCGTTTTGCCGCCCACCTCGCCGTCGACGTAAATGTGGTTGCCCTCGATGTCGAACTCGAACGACTGATAATTGCGCAGCTCGAGCATCTCCTTGACGGTGAGGGACGAGAATTCCGCGTTGTTGAGCAGCTCGTCCTTGAACCTGGTCCATTTGCGCACGAACTGCTGGTCAGGCTCGCTGAGCAGGCGGATCGGCTGGTTCATTTCGCGGCCGTTCTGGAGCTTGAAGGAGACGGAGGTCGGCGTTTTCCCCGTGATCACGGCATAAAACGTCTTGCCGTCGCTCAAGGTGAAGCGCCGATAGGTGGCGGCCTGCTGGGCGGACGCGGTTCCGGCCCACAGGGCCATGAAGGCGGCGAGGAGAAACGTCGTGAAAAGGCGATGGCGGTTCATTGGGAACAGGGCGGACTGGCGGTGGTGTCGATCGTGCAACCAGTGCCCGCATTCGGGTGGCCACGCAATCAAAAGATGTGCTTCCGAGCACCGATCAGCACCGGATACCACCCAGCCCGGACTTGCGGGACCGGGAAGCCCGCGCTACGCCTCGCCGCCATGAAACTCTCGCTTCGCCCCGCGGACGCCTGCGCGTTCGACTGCCTGTCGCTTGGAGAAATCATGCTCCGGCTCGATCCCGGAGAAAGCCGCGTGCGCGTGGCTCGGCAGTTCACGGTTTGGGAAGGCGGCGGCGAGTACAACGTCGCGCGCGGCCTGCGCCGATGCTTCGGGCTGCGCACCGCGGTCGCCACGGCTTTCGCCGACAATCCGGTCGGCC
>CAZYHO010000577.1:1879-3298 GCA_964647495.1 uncultured Akkermansia sp.
CACGGCACGGTGGTCAGCTACGACCTGAACTACCGCCCCAGTCTTTGGAAGAGCATCGGCGGGCAGGCGCGCGCGCAGGAGGTCAATCGCCGCATCGCCGGATCCGTCGACGTCATGATCGGCAACGAGGAGGACTTCACCGCCTGTCTCGGGCTCAAGGTCGAGGGCCTGGACGAGCACATCACGCACCTCCAGACCGAATCGTTCAAAAAGATGATCCATCAGGCCGTCGCCGGGTTCGGCTTCAAGGCGGTCGCCACCACCCTGCGCACGGTGAAATCCGCCACGATCAACGACTGGGGCGCCCTGTGCTATTATGACGGTGAAATCCACCAGGCCACCCAGCGCGACAATCTCGAGATCCTGGACCGCGTCGGCGGCGGTGACAGTTTCGCCTCCGGTCTGATCTTCGGATTTCTGACAACCGGGGACGCCGCACGCGCCGTCGAGTATGGCGCGGCTCACGGCGCGCTGGCGATGACCACTCCCGGCGACACATCCATGGCGACGAAGGAGGAAGTGGAGAAACTGATGAAGGGCGGCTCGGCGCGGGTTGAACGCTGACGCACGGCGGCCACAGTTCATCCGCACGGCGCCCACACTCCATCAACCCCCCGACTTTGCACAACTCCGCAACGAACCCGCATGAGCCAGTCACTTTTTTCCCTTGAAGGCCAGGTCGCTGTCGTCATCGGCGGCACCGGTGAGTTGTGCGGCGCCATGGCCGCCGGTCTGGCCGCCGCCGGCGCGGAAGTCGTGCTCGCCGGGCGCAGCGAGTCGAAGGCGCAATCGCGCCTCAACGAAATCACCGCCCAGGGAGGACGCGGGTATTTCCATGCCGTCGAGGCCGCCGACCGCGGCAGCCTGGAAGCACTGCGAGACGGCGTGCTGGCCCGCTCCGGACACATCCACATCCTCGTCAATGGCGCCGGCGTCAATTCGCCCACGCCCTTCCTCGACATCACCGAGGAGGAGTACGATCGCATCATGGCCGTCAACACAAAGGCGACCTTCCTCGCCTGCCAGATCTTCGGCGGTCACTTCCTGCAGGCCGGCCAACCTGCCTCCATCATCAATATCGGATCGATGTCCGGCCTCACGCCGCTGAGCCGCGTGTTTACGTATTCGATGAGCAAAGCGGCCGTTCACAACCTCACCAGGAACCTCGCCCGCGAGTGGGCGCCCCACGGCATCCGCGTCAATACGCTCGTCCCGGGATTTTTTCCCGCCGAGCAAAACCGAAAGGTCCTCAACCCCGAGCGCGTCACCGCCATCCTCGCCCACACACCGATGGGCCGGTTCGGCCGCGCCGGGGAACTCGTCGGCGCCACCCTGCTGCTCGCCTCGCCCACCGCCGGCAGCTTTCTCACCGGCGCCGAAATCGTCGTCGATGGAGGATTCAACGCCATGAGCCTCTGA
>CAZYHO010000578.1:0-3292 GCA_964647495.1 uncultured Akkermansia sp.
GGCTGACATCAGCGTGGAGAGCTATCTCGAACTGCTCGACTGGACCGGTCGTGAACTGCGGGCGGACAAACGCGGCCAGATTTCGCCTGACTTGCGCCCGGTCCTGCATTTGTCTTCTCTACTCGGTCCGGGTGACCCGGTAGAACACGGCGGGCGCATCCGCGGGCGGGGCGGGGTCGGTGAAGGTTGTCGTGCCGGCCTGGCCGGTGACCGCGGTTCCCACCGGCGACCAGTTCAGCAGACTGATGGAGCGGTTGACGGTGTAACTGCCGCCGGCGACCGACTCGAAGACCAGGCTCACCTGGCCGTCGTTGAGGGCGATGCTGGTGATGCTGAAAGCGGGAAACCCCGGGGGCGGCCCTGAGACGATCTGGAAGGCGACCTCGCCGAAGCCCACGCGGTCGCCACCCGGAGCCTCGACTCCGAAGTAGTTGTCCAGCGGGGTGAGTTCGACGTAGCGGGCCAGCACGACTTGATCGAACGAGAAGCTCTGGCGTGGGCCGGGCGGCGTTTGGGCGATGAAGGTGGGATTGTAAGTGATGGAGGCACCGGCGCCCTCCGGGCCTTCCGCGCTGGTGGCGAAGCGCAAGCTGAAGTCTTTCATGCTGTTGCCGGCGATGCCATAACCCCAGACGCTGATCTCTCCGAGGGTGACATCCTCTCCAAGATCGAAAACCAACCGGGGCGCCGGCTCGGGCACCGGTTCGAAATAATCTCCCGTGCCGCCATTGGGCGCATCGGTGACCCACGTACTGTCGCTCAGCCGCAAATGAGGCTGTTGGCCGTCGAAACCCAGATCGATGCCTTCGATCAGGTTGAAAGCCGAATAAAAATCGGTGTCCATCGTGTCGGAGAAGACATCGACGATTTCGTAGAACCCCGCCGGCGGCAGGATCGCCGCCGCGCTGAGAGCGATGGAGCCGGTGGGCAGGGCAGGGTCGTCGCTGCTGAAAGCAAGCGTGGCCTCGGCCGGCGTGACACTCGTCAGCGCCGGATCGAACACCAGAGTGAAGGCGGCATGGGAATGCGGGCCGACACTGGCGGGAGCGGTGACGATGGAGAAGCTGGCCGCCTGGGGGCCGCTCAGGGCGGGATTGCTGATAGCCACGGCCTCGCTCCCGGTATTACGAAGCGCCACCTCGAAGGTGGTGGCGGTTTCGCTGACCGGCACCAACCGGGTGCCCAACACGGCGAGCTTCTTGCCGGTCGTGGATGGAAGGATTTCGAAGGCGACTTCTCCGAATCCCACCCGGTCGCCCCCCGGCGCCAGGTCGCTGGCAAAATAGTTGTCCAACGGAGTGATGAGGACGTAGCGGGCGGCGATCACTTGCGGAAACCAGAAACGGTGCCGTTCGGCGAACCCGAAAGGCAGCACAAAGTGCGGATTGTAGGCGATCGAAGTGCCGGGCGCTTCCGGCCCCTCGGCCGAGGTGGCGAATTGCAGGCTGAAGTCGGCCATGCCGTTGGCATTGGTGGTGGCGTACCCCCAGAGGCTGATTTCGCTCAAGGGCACGTCGGCGCCCAGATCCACGGTGATCAGCGGGGCCGGATCGGGCAGCGGATTGAAATAATCCCCCGCGCCGCCATTGGGCACATTCGTCACCCAGGTCAGCGTGCCGATCTGCTGGTGCGGCTGCTCGGCATGAAAACCCGCGCCCTTGCCCTGGATGAGATTGTCGACCGCGAAGAAATCGAAATCGACCGTGGCCGAGCTCACTCCCGCGATCGGATGGAAATCGTTCGCCGGTTCCGGAGGCACGCTGCCGTCGATTTCCACCGTGGTGGTCGCCGAGGCCGGGTCATTGCTTTCCACGACGAACGACGCACCGATCGGGCCGACGGGAAGACCTGCGGGATTGAACTGCAACTGCACCACCGCGTGGCTCAACGGAGGCAGGGTGGCGGGGAGATCGATCACGCTGAAGGCGGCGGCCTGGCTGCCGGTGAATGACGAGCCCGTCAGCGTCAACGTCTGCTGCCCGAGATTGCGCACCTGCAGGGAGAAAGCGAGGGGAATGCTCGCCGGCTCCAGGCTCACCGACGCCGGCAGATCGATCTTGGGAGTGGCCGCGATCGTGATGTTCTCGAATGCCACTTCCCCGAAGCCGACCCGGTCGCCTCCCGGAGGCTCGATGTCGTAGTAATTGTCCAGCGGCGTGAATTCCACATAACGGGCCGTCACCGCCTGGCCGAACATGAAACTCTGGCGCGGACCGGGAGGAGTCTGGGCGACGAAGCCGGGGTTGAAGGCAATCGAGGTGCCGATTCCGTCCGGCCCTTCGGCGCTGGTGGCGAAGCGCAGGCTGAAGTCCTTCAGGCTGTTGCCGGAGATGCCGTATCCCCAGACGCTGATCTCGGCGAGAGCGACATCCGCCCCCAGATCGAAAACCAGCCGCGGTTCCGGCCAAGGGACGGGATCGAAGTAGTCGCCCGTCCCGCCGTTGGGATCGTTGGTGACCCAGGTCAGAGTGCCCATTCGCGCATGCGGCGGGTTCGCATCGAACCCCACGCCAGGGCCTTCAATCAATTGGTCCGCCGGATAAAAATCGAAATCCACCGTGTCCGAATCGACACCCGCTATAGTGTGGAAATCCGCCGCCGGCAACAGCGCGATCGAAGGAACCGCGCACAAAACGGCGCGGAGCGTGGTCAGGATATGAGAATTCATGGTTGGATCATGGCTGAGCAGTTTTCGCACAAGTGAGCGAGGTTTTCGCCAGAAGCACTGAAAATCGTTACGAAAACGGACATTCGGAATCCGAAGGCCGCCCGGCGCGCTCCCGAATCGCCGCGGCTGCTTGCGGGAATCCGCCAGCGGCCACATGGGGGCACATGGGACACCTGCGTTGAGGTGCGTTGAGGGACATCCACTTTTTCGGCACGCCTGGGCACGCCAGGCCACGTGGGGACACCCACTTTTGGGGGACAGGCACATTGGGACACCCACTCTTGGCACGGCCAGAGCTGCGTTGAGGGACACCCACTTTTGGCAGGGCCAAACCATCGCTCCCGGCAAGTGTTGCGCGCTCCCCACGACTCCCGGATGGCAACAAGTGCGGATTGTGCCATCTCGGCGCGGATTGGAAGAGTGGGTGTCTGCCATCTCGGCGCGCCCGTTAGAATTCCCGGATGGCGATCGGCGCGGGCGATCGGTGCGGATTCAACAAAAGTGGGTGTCTGCATTCGTTGGCCGTCTGCATTCGTTGGCCGACTCAGGCCCAGGCGCCCTTCGTTTTGGCTCAGGCGCGCGCGGATTCCAGTCCTTCGCAGACATTTTGCAGGATGGCGAGCA
>CAZYHO010000579.1:0-3286 GCA_964647495.1 uncultured Akkermansia sp.
TAGGCCTTTTTGTCGCCCACCTCGCCGTCGATCTTGAGCACCCCGTCGTAGTGCTTCAGCATGTGATTCACGATCGGGCGCGTGAAGGCGTACTGGGTATCGGTGTCGATATTCATTTTCACGACACCATAGGCGAGCGTCTCCCGGATTTCCTCGAGCGGGGTGCCCGAGCCGCCGTGAAACACGAGGTCGAACTCGGCCTCGCGGCCATGTTTCGCGATAACCGCGGCCTGGCCGTCCTTGAGGATGTCCGGGCGCAGTTTGACCGCGCCGGGCTTGTAGCTGCCATGCACGTTGCCGAACGTGGCGGCGAACATGTAGCGGCCGAGCCCTTCGAGCGACTCGTAGACCTCCACCATGTCCTCAGGTGTGGTGTACAGCTTTTCGGCGGCCACGCCCGACGTGTCATGCCCGTCCTCCTCGCCTCCCACCACTCCGGCTTCCACTTCGAGAATGATCTCCACGTCGGCGCACTTCTTGAGCAACTCCGCGCTCAGGCGCATGTTCTCCTTCAGCGGCAGCTCCGAAGCATCGAGCATGTGCGAATTGAACAGGTTGCCATGGCCGGCCGCCCGGCGCGCCGCGGTTGCGGCAATCAACGGCTCCAGGAACTTTCCGACCTTGTCGGGCTGGCAGTGGTCCGTGTGCAGAGCAATCAGCACATCGTACCGCTCCGCCAGCCGATGCGCCGCCTCGGCCAGCACAATCGCCCCCAGCGCCATGTCCTTCACCGCCGTGCCGGACGCAAACTGCCCGCCCCCGGTCGAAATCTGGATGATCCCGTCGGACTTCGTCTCCGCAAACGCCCTGAGCGCGCCGTTCAACGTCGGCAAGCTGGTTACGTTGATCGCCGGGTACGCGTAGTCGCCCGCCTGGGCGGCGTCCAGCATGGCAGCATATTGTTTCGGAGTGGCAATGGGCATGAGCAGGTGGGTCGAGGAACAGGAAGAAGCGGAATCCAAAACCTCCAACGAAAGCGCAGACCGACTCCGGCGCAACCTCTCCCTGCATCCCACCCCCTCCGCAAGGATCATGCCAGCCCCAGCCCCGGCGGCACGACCGCAGCAAGCCACGATTCCCAGGCAGTCCCGAATATCGGGATCCCTTGAATATCGCAATCCGCCCATAATGCGTCTGTCACCCTGTGCGCCTCCACCCCGTAAACCGTCTGTCGCCCTGTGCGATCCACAATTCCCAAGATCTCCCGAATATCGGCATCCCCGGAATATCGCCACCCGCCCATAATTTGACTGTCCCTCTGCGCGCTTCCGCCCCGTAAATCGTCTGTCGCCCTGTGCGATCCGCCCGCCGCGCACCCGATCCGTACCCACCCTTGGATGATGGCCGTAGCGTGTTGCACCGCGGGACGGGACGATGGACCGCTCCGGGAACCTTGCCGCCGCGTCCGGATACGTTACACTGCGCTGCGGCATGATCTCGACGGAGAACCCCTTCCCGGGCATGAACCCCTTTCTCGAACGGGGGTGGAGCGACACGCACACCTTGCTGATCGGCTACATCCGCGACACGCTGGCGCGGAACGGCCTGCCGGACGGGCTCCGCGCCCGAGCGGAGGAGCATCTGGCGGTGGAGGAGGCGGACGGGAGCGCGCAGACGGCGCGGGCTGATGTCGCGGTGGTGGAGTCCTGGGGGAAAGGTCTCGCTCCGTCTTGGTCGCCTGGCGGCGGAGGACAGGCGGCGGTGGCCTTGGCCAGCCCGAAGCTGGTTCTGCGCGAGTCTCGCGTCGAACGCTGGGTGGCGATCTCCACCGTCCACGGGAAGCTGATCACGGTCATCGAGGTGCTGAGCCCCTCCAACAAGACGGGTTCGGGTCGGGCTCGCTATTTGAAAAAGCGTGCCTCCTGCGAGGAGGCGGGCGTGAATGTGGTGGAGGTCGATTTGCTGCGGAGCGGAAACCCGACGGTGGCCGCGGAGCACGGCACGCCTCCCGGCGACGCCACGCGGTACTCCATCTGCGTGTTCCGCGCCGCCAGACCGGAGCGTTTCGAGGTTTACCACTGGAGCCTGCGGGAGCGCATCCCCGCCTTCGCGGTACCCTTGCGCGCGGAAGATCCCGATGCCCCGCTGGACTTGCAGCCGCTGCTCGACCGCGCCTACGAGCTGGGCTACTACTGGCAAGACAACCCCGACCCGAGACGGCTCGACCCGCCGCTCGACACCGACGAGGTGGCCTTCGCGACCGAACGCCTGCGCGCCGCCGGTCTGCTCGAAGTCGGTGGATCCTAGAGCGGGCAATCCACCCATTGGCCTGGCGCACACGGCCTTGGCGTGCCCGGCCAGCCTGTACATCCGGCTGACTGCTCCCTCGCCGCCTGAGCCGCTCCCGTACGCCGCACCAATGCGGATGCCGCCAACGCCTGGCTCGATCAATCCCGACGCCTCACCCCTGAAGACCGCGAATGGTTGTCGCAACTTCCTCAGTTGGAGATCAGGAGCCACCGTGCCCGGCGTTTCGTCGATCCCAGAATCATTGATTTCCTTCCGGGATCACAACAATGACGCCCCCAATTCCCCTTCCCCACGCCCGCAGTGTTTCCAGTACGGCAGTCGCGTGAGGCAACGCCCATAGTCGGCCCGTGCAGCCTGCGCTCCCTCACATCCGCAGCACAATACAGCCTCCCGGCGAATCTCCGTTCCCAACCGCCCTCTCCGTGGCCTATATATGCATCATGATTTTGACGGATGGGGAGAGGTTGACGACGGTGATGAGCAGAGCCATCGCGGCAAGATTCCCGATCAGAATCCAGGCGCCGATCTTCTTCCGGGAGCGAGGCATGAACAAGGCGATGAGGCTGGCGGGCATGACGACGCACATCCCCGCGATACCCCACAAATAGGCAAGAATCGCAAGGCTCCAGAGGCCCAGGAAAACGTAGTCCACAAGGACGAGTCCCGCGACTGCCAGGAATTTGCTTCGGAGTGTTGGTCGGAAGTTCATGGGCGCGCGTCATTTTGGTGGTGGGTGAAAGGCCGTGGAGGCGGAGGAAGAACTCGATGGCTTCGAGGGGCACCGTCACCATCGACCGCCAGGCGCCGCTCCCCAAGGCCTCGAAACGAATCGAAAACCTGCGGGAAGCCGCCCCTTGAATCGGAATGGGAGCGTGCCGCCATACTTAAGAATCCTTGAATATCGACATCCCCTGAAAATCGCGACCCGCCCATAAATTGTCTGTCACCCTATGCGCTTCCCATAAATTGTCTGTCACCCTGTGCGCTTCCACTCCGTAAAGCGTGTGTCACCCTATTCAATCCATTGGTTTGCCTA
>CAZYHO010000580.1:0-3267 GCA_964647495.1 uncultured Akkermansia sp.
GTTTGGCTTCCTGAAAGATCCAGGGGTAGCCCATGGCGGCGCGGCCGATCATGAGGCCGGCGACGCTCGTGGTCCGGCGGCGATGGGCGACATCCGCCGCGGTGGCGATGTCGCCGTTTCCGATGACGGGGATGCGGACGCGCCCGGCGCATTCCGCGATGACATCCCAATCGGCCTCGCCTCCATATCCCTGGGCGCGGGTGCGCCCGTGGATGGCGACCGCCTGAATGCCGCAGTCCTCCAGGAGGCGCACGACGGAGGGCGCGTTGATGTGGTCGGCGTCCCAGCCGGTGCGGATCTTGGCGGTCACCGGCACGCCGGTGGGGGCCACCGCTTTGACCACCCCCTCGGCGACGTGCGCGAGGAGCGGGCAGTCACGCAGGAGCGACGATCCGCCGTTCCTGCTGACCACTTTGTTGACAGGGCAGCCGAAATTGATGTCGATGAAATCCGGGCGCTTCCAGTCGATGATCCGCAGGGCGGCCTGGCCCATGCGCCCGGCGTCCGCGCCGAACAACTGGATGCCGACCGGGCGCTGGGAGTCGTCGAACTCGGTGTATTTCCGTGTGCGATCGTCCGCCTGCAGGATGCCTTCGGCCGAGACGAACTCGGTGACCATGACATCGGCGCCCAACTCCTTGCAGAGACCGCGAAACACCGTGTCCGTCACTCCCGCCATCGGGGCGAGGTAGAGCGGAAAGCGGCCGTCGGTGAACCAGGGCAGGGGGTGAGGGGCGGTGTTCAGTAGGCAGCAAACGGGAGGCTATTGGATGAGCTTGATTCTGGCGGGCGGGTTGCCGATCAGGCCGGCGGCCATGGCGGCGTGCTGTTCGTCGCTGCATCCGCGATCGGTGGGGACGTCGATGGACGCCTCGGAGGAGCCGACCAGGTTGTTGGCGAGCAGATACGCTTCGATCTCGTCTCCGCTGACGTCGGCGAGCATGTGACCGTTGACGATCACGCACGGGCTGAGCGGCTGGCCGCTCTTCTGTTCCATTTCCCAGCGGAAGGCGGGATTCTTGATGATGTCCTTTTCCTCGTAGGGGAGGTCGTACTTCCGGAGCACGGCGCGCACGCCTTCGCTCCATCCGCAGTAGGTTTTCAGGTAGGCTGTGATGATGGTCGGCTGGCTCATGATGAAATCTTCGGGTGGCAAGGGATGATGGATCGGAGGCGGGGTGACGGGCGGGAATCGGAGCGGGAGATGGGAAGGGATGGGGACGGGAGAGATGGGACGGGTGGGGGCCGGACTGACCCGCAGGTGGCACAGTGGACGCGGCGTGTCTTCCTGCAATCAGGGGCGTGCCTTATGCCTGGCGCGACTCTGCCTGGTCAGAGCCGGGAATCGGTTTCGGTCTGGGCGGGTGCTTCGATGAAGCCGCGTTCGACCAGAAACTGGTCGGCGCAGTTGATGGTGGCCTCGAAGAAGCGCGGGTTCACATTAAAGTTAAAAAAACTGTGTCCGCAACCTTCGAATGGAACGAGGCGGCAATCGTTGCGCCGGAACCATCGCCGCATTTTCCGCGAGAATGCCCGCGTCGCCTCGAAGGGGAGCTGACGGTCGGCGGTGCCGTGCATGAGGAGCATCGGCGGCAGCTTGCCGCGCACCTGGCGCAACGGGCTGGCCTGGCGGGCGGCTTGCGGTGACGGGAAGCGGCCAGGGCCGAATTTTCCGCCGGGCCGCGCGCTGCCGACGTCGACCACCGGATCGAGAAGCACGAGCGCGTCCGGGACGCAGGATTGGTCCTGTGGATCGGTGGGATCGTCGTACTCTTTGCCGCGCAGCATGGCGGCCGTGAGGATGGCGTGGGCGCCCGCGGAGCCACCGGCGCCGACCAGGCGCGCGGGGTCGATGCCGAGTTCGGAGGCGTGGAAGCGGGCCCAGCGCACCGCGGAGCGGGCGTCCGCCATGGCTTGAAGCGGACCGGCGCCGTGCGCGGCGGTGCGGTATTCGGCGGTGATGGCCACCATGCCGCGTTGCGCGAAATGCAGGCAGTGCGGCGCGAACTGGCTCACCAGGCCGCTGTCCCAGGCGCTGCTGAAGAAAAAGAGGATGACCGGGCGCGGCGTGGCCGGCGAGTGGTCCGGCGGCGCGAAGACCCACGCCGCGAGTTCGTGCCCGCCCACTTCCTTGTAGACGTACCCGGTCGCCTGGGACAGCAACGCTCGGTTGCGGTCCATCGTTTCCATCGGGTCACGGCGTCCGGAGAGTCGGGGTTCGACTGGCATGAATGAGGGCGGCGCCCGAACCGACATTGCGGGCGCTGCGGAGGTGGATAAAGCAAGCGCCGCGCCCGGCAACCGATTTTCACTTTCTCTTGGCAGGCGCGGCAGTCCGGCCAAAGGTGCCGCTCTCCGTGTTTTCCACCCTCGTTTCATATTGATCCCCCGCCACCGACATCCACGGCTTCTTCAGTGCGCGCTGGTGTGCGCTGGCTTGGCGTGGACCCGGCTGGCCGCGGCGCCCCAGCCGCTGACCCCGCCGGTGACGGCGGAATTGGAGCGCCTCTATGCGTCGTGGAAAACGGCGATGGCGACGCGGGATCTGGCCGCGTGGTCGCGGACCACCGCGCGGTCGCGGCAGATGATGGTGCGCAACACGATCGTCAGCCAGCGGCGCGAATGGCCGAAAGCGCTGTTCTCGCTCGCCATGGCGCCGCCGGAAATCCGCAGGCTGCGGCTCGCCGGTTCCCAGCAACTGGGCCCGCAGGCGAGGCTCGTGTATCACGGCAGGGTGGACTTTGAAATCGACGACCCGCGCCGGCCGCCCGACGCGGTGCTCGTGCTCGACTTTGTCCAGGAGCCGGCCGGATGGCGGTTTTTTTCCAGCCGGTACTTCAATTTCCGGGAACATCCGAATGAGGCGGCCGCCGTCGGCCGCGGGGATCTCGGGTTTTTGAATATACCGCCGCTCGCCCTGACCGGTGAGGCGCCTCCCGTGCCGCGCCCGTGCCCGGTTCCCGATTACGCCGCGCAGATCCGGGTGGCGTCGTTCGGATACACGACGCGCGTGAGCCTGGGCGACCACCATCGCGATGTCGTCAGCGGGCGCGCCACGACAGAAGTGGTCCAGGGCGGGTTGCGCCGCGGCATGACGCCGCTCGTCCTCGAAGTCGAACCGATCCCCGAGGTGCCCCCCGACGACCGCAGCCTGGAGGTCGTCGTCTATGCCATGACGCCCACGCTGCGCACGAAATCATCGGCCGTTTTCACCTACCGGCCCAACAACCCGGCACCGCCCCGCCACCAACTCTCGGTGATCGTGGG
>CAZYHO010000581.1:0-3266 GCA_964647495.1 uncultured Akkermansia sp.
GTGCCGGCGGCCGCCGGAGCCACCACCACATTCGCGGGTGACTCGAATGCGAATCCGCAATTGCCGAACGTGACCACGCAACCACAGGTCTTCTTCCGGGTTTTCGCGAAGTAGTTCCGTAGACCGGATCGGGGACAGACCCCTTGTGCGATCCCTGGGAGCGCCGCAGTCGCTCTGCGGCCTTGTGCGATCCATGCTTTGGCGCACGCCCTTCGCGTGAGACTCCTTGTGCGGTCGTTTTTTTGGCCTCGGGGGATGCCTGAGGGGGGCGTTGGCGTGGCTCGTGCATTGCGAAGCGGGCACATGGCGCTTATCTGATACGCAATGATTGCCCGAATCGCAGTGCCAAGGCGCCCACGACGCGGAATCCGGTGGCTGGCATCGGCCGCCGCGGTCACCGGCTGCCTGGGGTCCGCCGTCGCGAGCGAATCGGACGCGCCAGCCGCCGGGGCCGCGTCGAACCACTGGGCGTACCGTCCGGTTTCCGGGCTCGCCGCTCCCGCGCTGAGCGCCGAGGCCGCGGCCCGCGTGCGGCAGCCGCTCGACGCTCATGTGCTGGCGGCGCTCGAGGCGAAGAACCTCACGCTTTCGCCGCCCGCGGACCGCGCGTCGTTGATCCGTCGCGCGTATTTCGATCTGGCCGGTGTGCCACCCGGCGCGGACGAGGTGGCCGCGTTTGTCGATGACGCGCGGCCGGACGATGAAGTGATGGCGGCGCTGGTCGACCGCCTGCTTTCTGATTCACGGTTTGGCGAGCGCTGGGGGCGGTACTGGCTGGATGTGGCGCGTTATGCCGACAGCAAGGGGTACGTGTTTCAGGAGGAGCGGCGCTACGCGTACAGTTATACGTATCGCGACTGGGTCATTCAGGCGTTCAACGACGATCTGCCGTATGACAAGTTCATCCTCGCCCAGCTCGCGGCGGACCAGTCATTGGGCCGCGACGACCCGCGCCACCTGGCGGCGATGGGATACCTGACGCTGGGGCGGCGATTCCTCAACAACCAGCACGACATCATCGACGACCGGCTCGACGTGACGTTTCGAGGGCTTCAGGCGACAACGGTTTCGTGCGCGCGCTGCCACGATCACAAATTCGATCCGATTCCGATCGCGGACTACTACAGCCTGTATGGCGTCTTCGCCTCGAGCGAGGAGCCCGCGGAGAAACCGTTGCTGGGAGAGCCGGAACGCACGCCGGAATACCTGGCATTCGAGGCGGAGTTGAAGAAGAAGGAACAGGCGGTGGAGGACTTTTTCCGTGGCAAGAAAGAAGCGCTTTTCGCCGAAGAGGCGATCCGCAACTACCTTCAACTCTGCGGCGATGGGTGGACGCGCGACGACGAAGGACTGCGCGCCCTGGCCAAAGAGCGACAGCTTTACCCCTCCGTCGCCGTCCGGTGGCGCAGGCATCTGCGCGATCTGGGATCCGGCCACGCGGTGGTGGGTCCGCTGCTGGCGCTGTTCGATCTTCCGGTCGCCGAATTCGCGGACCGCCGGGAAGCCGCGCTCGCGTCGCTGCTCGAGGCAGCCGCTGCGGTGCATCCGAAGGTGGCCGAGGCACTGCGCGCCACGCCGCCGGAATCGGTGGCCGACGCCGCCACTCTTTACGCGAAACTGCTCGCGCCGTTCCGGGGCGTTGACGCCATGCCGGATGAGGAGGCCGAAAGCCTGAGGCTGGTGTTGATGGGGGCCTCGGGGCCGGGTGGTGTGGAGCCGATGAGTCTGGGCCGGGATTTTTCCGTGCCCGAGCGCGACCAGGCGCGGAACTTGCGCAACGAGGTCGATAACTACAAGGCGACCGCCGAGAATGGCCCGCCGCGGGCAATGGCGATGGTGGACAAGAACAACCCGGTGACGCCGGTTGTCTTCAAGCGCGGCAGCCCCGGCAATCGCGGCGAGCAGGTGCCGCGGCAGTTTCTCGGAGCGCTGGCCGGCCCGGACCGCCAGCCGTTCACGCAGGGCAGCGGCCGCCTGGAGCTTGCGGAGGCGATCGCGAGCCGTTCGAATCCGCTGACCGCCCGCGTCTATGCGAACCGTGTCTGGCTGTGGCTGACCGGCCTGTCACTGGTTGAAACGCCCAGCGATTTCGGCATCCGCACGCCTCCGCCGGCGAATCCCGGCCTGCTCGACCACCTCGCGATCAGCCTGATGGAAAACGATTGGTCCACCAAGAAGTTGATCCGCCAGATCATGCTCAGCGCGGCCTGGCGGCAAAGCAGCCTGGGGCCGGAGCCTGAGCCGGTGGAAGGCGCGGCGGTGGAAGGCGCGTCACAGGAGTCCTTGCATCCCGCGATGGTGGATCCCGAGAACGCGCTGCTTTGGAAGATGAACCGGCGCCGGCGCGACTTCGAGTCGTTCCGCGACTCCTTGCTCGCCGTTTCGGGACGGCTCGATCCCGCGATGGGCGGGCGCGCGGTCAGCATCGAATCGCCGGAGGCCAGCAGGCGGACGATCTACGGGTTCATCGACAGGCAGAACTTGCCCGGGTTGTTCCGCGACTTCGATTTCGCGAGTCCCGACCAGCACGCTCCGAAGCGTTTTCAGACCACGGTGCCGCAGCAGGCCCTGTTTGCGCTGAACAATCCTTTTGTGCTGACTCAGGCGCGTGCGCTGGCGACGCTTCCGGGCGAATCCGACGCGGCAAAGGTGTCGGCGATTTTCCGGCGCGTGCTCGGTCGCGATCCCGATGCGGGCGAACTGGCGCGGGCCACCGAGTTCGTGAAGGAGCGGCAACCGGGCCAGACCGCCGGCGCCTGGGAGTACGGGACCGGGGAAATCGATCCCGAGTCGGGGGCGGTGCGTTTCCACCGGTTCGCCCATTTCGGTGGTGAGCGCTGGAGTCACGCGGCGGAGTGGCCGGAGTCTGAATTCGGCCATGCGCTCATCGATCGGCAGGGCGGTCATCCCGGACCCGATGCAGCTCGCGCGGTGATCTGGAGGTGGCGCAGTCCGGAGACCGCCACTTTCACTCTCACCGGATCTCTCGAACGCCCGGCGCCACAAGGTGACGGAGTCAGACTTCAACTGGCCACCGCTTCACGTGGGCTGGTGCACACATGGAACGTCCCGCCGGGCGGCAGCCTCGACCTCGACGGAACCGTCGTGCATGCCCTCGAAGGCGAGACGGTGGACTTTGTCGTCGATCCCAAGGAATCCGACAACTCGGACAGTTTCAGGGTGACCCTCAAGATCCATTCGGCGGCCGGCCAGTTGCTGGCCGACACGCGCGAGGAATTCACCGGTCCGGCGCTCGATTCCTGGGT
>CAZYHO010000582.1:0-3264 GCA_964647495.1 uncultured Akkermansia sp.
TCGTGCGTGAAGGTTGGAGTTCCGCCGCCGCCGCTCAAAATGTACAAACTCCAGGGTTTCGTCTTCGACGAAGCCATCGGAAATCTATCACTCCTTCGTGATGGCCTCGTCGGTGTTGAGGAGCACGCGGGCGATGAGGGTGGCGACGGCGAGGTCGCGGGGCGTGGTGTCCGCGGTGGCGGTGGCGATTTCGGCGGGCTTGAGCGATCCGTCGGCGAAGCGTTTTGTCTGGCGGGCGGCGAGGACGATGAGGTGGTCGACTTCGTCCGGCTGTGGTTCGCGACTGAGGACTTCGCGAAAGGCCCAGCGGATGCGGGACTCGGTGGTGCCGCCGCCTTCGGCGAGGAGGCGGCGGCCGAGGGCGCGCGCGGCTTCGACGAAGAGGTCTTCGTTGAGGGCGGTGAGCGCCTGCATCGGGGTGTTGGAGCGGGCGCGGCGGACGCAGGCGACGTCGCCGACCGGGGCGTCGAATGCCTGCAGGGCCGGGTACGGCGTGCTGCGGCGGCGGAACGTGTAGAGGGCGCGGCGATACTTGTCGGCTCCCTCGGCGTTGACCCACGGAAACGGAGCGTAACTGGCGGGCGGGGAAAAGAGATGCCCCGGCGCCGGTGTCATCACGCTGGGGCCTCCGATCTGCCGGTTCAACAAGCCGCTGGCCGCCAAGGCGATGTCGCGCACGATCTCGGCGTCGACGCGCAGGCGCGGGCCGCGGGCGAGCAGGCGGTTCTGCGGGTCGCGGGCGAGCTGATGCGCGGTGACGGCGCTGCTCTGCTGGTAGGTGCGGCTCGTCATGACGAGCCGGAGCAGGTTCTTGACGCGCCACTCCCGGTCCATGAATTCCACGGCGAGCCAGTCGAGCAACTCGGGATGGCTGGGCGGATCGCTTTGCACGCCGAGGTCTTCGGAAGAAACGACGAAGCCGGCGCCGAAGAGGTGCTGCCACACGCGGTTGACCTTGGCGCGCGCGGTGGTCGGGGTGTCGCGCGAGACCAGCCAGCGGGCGAATGCGAGCCGGTCTGGCGGTGCGCCCTCCGGCAGCGGGTTGAGCACCGCGGGCACGCCGGGCGCCACCTCGCGGCCCGGCTGGAGCCAGTCGCCGCGCCTGAGCAGCGCGGTCGGGCGCAGATCGTCGCGTTCCATGAGCGTGAGGGCGGTCGCGCCGGCGGGCCACTGGCGCCAGAGCGCTTCGATGCGCGCGGTGGCGTCGGCGCATTCCGGCGCGCTCGCTCGCCAGGCGGCGAAGACGGTTTCCTGCTGGGCCGGCGATCGGTTTTCCGGGGCCACCGCGAGTGCCTCGGCGGCACGCGGCGAAACGGCCGGCGGCGGCACCTCCGCGTCGCCCGTGACCGAGATCCGGAAGCGGCCGAGGTTGTTGCTCATGAGGTCGTCCGAGTTCCAGCCGCCGTGGTTCTGGACCAGCCAGACGCTGATCGCGCCGCCCGCGGGCACCGGCACCGGGTTCTCCGGGTAAAAATGAATGACGCGTGCCTGGTTGCGGCGGCCGGGGCCGGCATCGATCCCCCACGCCGTCTCGTCGTTGCCGTCGATGGCATACGCCGCCGGGCCGGTAACGCGCTTTTTGCCCGAGCGGTCGTCGAAATTCGGTTCGAGCGGCGTGTCAGGCGCCTCGCCGAAATCGGCCTCGGCGCGGACGAACTTCACGTCCTGTCCGTTGACGTGCGCGCGGAATTCGGTGAGCGCGGCGGTGCCCTTGAACGAGCGGCCGGGACCGTGGCACGGGAGATTCGGATCGGTGAGCAGCTCGAGCCGGAAGGCGGTGATCTGTTTGAGCGCTGTCGTGGCCGGCAACTGCGCGCTGTGTTTGGTGGGCGCGTAACTCTGCGCGAGAAAACTGCCGTCGGGGCGGGGCAGGTACTTGCTGCCGCCCAGTGTATCGAGGTTCCATGTGCCCGTGAGCGTTTCCCAGGCCGGTTGCGGGCGCGCCTTGAGCGACGCCTCCCAGTTGGCGAGCGCCTGCTCCCAATCGGCGTAGGTTTCACGGACGCCGGCCTCGATTTCGGCCATCTGCGAGCGGAGCGCGCCGATCATCTGCAGCTCGGCAGGGCCGTACACCACGCGCTGCGGTTCGTGCACGTTGTTGATGAACGCGAACATCCGGTAGTACTCCTCCTGCGAGATCGGATCGAACTTGTGGTTGTGGCACTGGGCGCACTGGATCGTCAGCCCGAGCACGGATTTCCCCAGCGCGTCCATGCGGTCGAACATCGCCTCCATCCGGAATTGCTCCGGATCCACGCCGCCCTCTTCGTTCACCATGCTCTGCCGCAGGAAACCGGTGGCCACGAGCTGGTCTTGCGTGGCCTCCGGCAGCAGGTCGCCGGCGAGCTGTTCGACGACGAAGCGGTCATACGGCATGTCCGCGTTGAGCGCGTTGATCACCCAGTCGCGCCAAAACCAGACCGAGTAGCGCGGCGGATCTTTTTCGTAGCCTTGCGAATCCGCGTACCGCGCGGCATCCAGCCAGTGCCTCGCCCAGCGTTCGCCGAAATGCGGCGAGGCCAGCAGCGCGTCGATCCTGCGCTCGATCGATCCCGGCGCGGTGTCGGCGAGAAAAGCGGCCGTTTCCGCCTGCGTCGGCGGCAGTCCGGTCAGATCGAAGTGCAGCCGCCGCAGCAGCGTGACGCGGTCGGCCGGCGGCGCGAACCACAGGCCTTCGCGAAGAAGCCGGTCGGCGATGAATGCGTCGACCGGGTGGGCGATCGGAGCACCTTCGGCGCCGGCGGGCGGCGCCGGCGCCACGGGCACCGGCACCGGCGGACGCACGGGTGCCTGAAATGCCCAATGGTTCGATTTGTCCGCCGACGGGTCGCCCTCGGCCGCCGGCCAGACCGCGCCTTCGTCGATCCAGCGGCGCAGGGTGTCGATTTCCGCCGGCGTCAGGCGCTCGCCTTTCGGCGGCATCACTTCGTCCGGATCGGTGGAGATGACGCGCCGATAGATCAAACTTTCCGCGCTCTTTCCCGGGACGAGGGCCGGTCCGGATTCGCCGCCCTTGAGCGCCAGCGCCGCGGCATCGAGCCGCAAATCCGCCTTGCTCTTTTTCTCGCCGCCATGGCACTCGAAACATCGCGCCTCAAGAACCGGATGCACGTCGCGCGCGAAATCGACAGGCGCCGAGTGCGCCGCCGGTGACAGCAACCCAGGCAACGCCGCCGCTGCCACCACCGCGGCCGGAAGGACAGGTTTCATGATCGAGAACACAGCGTCGCCACCCTCGCACAGGTCGGGCGGATTGGGAACTCC
>CAZYHO010000583.1:0-3259 GCA_964647495.1 uncultured Akkermansia sp.
GGGCTTGCCGACGATCGGGGTTTTGAACCGAAAGCGGGAATTTGTCCGTTGCGCGTGTTGCCAAAAACCGGCGACCGGTATAAGAAGCCGGTGCCTGCGGCCACCGGTGGTTCGCGGACGGACACCTTGCATTCCATGATGATCGCTCGGAGCCTTCTCCTCAGCCTGGCCTTGGTGGCCGCCGCCCCTGCCCAACTGGGCACCGACTCCTTTGCTTTCCTGGAGCAGCTCGGCAGCGATGTGAAGATCGATAACGACGACGTGGAGCTGGACGCCGGGGCGATCATTTGGAAGGGCAATGTCCGTCTGGAAATGGCGGGCACGGAGATTTACGCGGACCGCGTCGAGTACGACAGGACGCTCGAGGAGATCCGGGCCACGGGAAACGTCTCGATTTACCGCGAAGGCGTGTTGTATCGCGGCGAGCGGGCGATCTATCGCGTTCGCACGCAGGAGATCGACGCGACCGAGATGCGCAGTTCGTTCGAGCCGGTTTTTTTCAGCGCCGATCACCTCGACAGCAATCTCTCCGAAATCTCGGTCGTGAACACCGAGAACACCGTGTTCACTACCGATGACAACCCCGACCCGGACTGGTTCATCAAGGCCAGGCGCGTCGAGATTTACCCCGATGACCGCGTCGTGTTTCGCAGCCCGAAACTCTACGTCGGCAAAGTCCCGCTCCTCTGGCTCCCCTACCTCTCCCAGCCGCTCCAGGAGGATCTCGGCTATCAATTCACGCCCGGTTACAGCAGCCAGTGGGGCGCCTATCTGCTCAACCGCTACGGCACGCTCTGGGACGACCACTCGATCGTCCAATTCCTCTTCGACGGCCGCACCGAGCGCGGCCTGGCCGGCGGCGTCAACCTGCTGTCCCAGCGCTGGCGCAGCAGCCCGAACTTCGGGAAATTCCAGGCCTACTACGCGCACGACACCGACCCCCAGCAGTCCGTCGTCTCGTCGCGCGCCGAGGACCGCTCCGACCTCGACGAGGACCGCTACCGCATCAATTTCCACCACCGCGTGTACCTGCCGGGACCCGAAGAAAGCACGCTCTACATCGACTTCGACATCAACAAGGTCAGCGATGAATTCTTCTACGAGGACTTCTTCCCGAACGATTTCCGTCTCGACCCGCAGCCCGACAACATCATCACCCTGACCAAGCAGCACGAGCGCGGCGAACTCAGCGTGGTCACCCGCTTCGAAGCGAACGATTTTTACCGCAATGACACGCGCTTGCCGGAGGTCGCGCTCGACCTGACCCGCCAGCCGATCTTCAATACCGGCGCCTTCTACTGGGGCAGCACCACCTTCGGCCTCTACGAGGACAACCTCAGCGAATCCACCCTGCGCCGGCTGCGCACCCAGGTCGGCGCCCTCGAGGATGACATCCGCCTCGCCAACAGCCTCTCCGCGCGCCTTTCCGAAACCAGCGGGCTGCGCTCGCCCCTCGCCACCGACCCCGACATCCAGGAGCGTCGCACACTGCTCGAAGATCTGCGCAACCAGCTCGACCCCAACAGATTCACCCGCCTCTACAGCTACCACGAGGTTCTCTACCCCTTCAATATCAACAATGCCGTCACTATCACCCCGAAGGTCGGCGGCGGCGCCGTCAACTACTCCAGCGTCGATGGCCCGACGCCGGACAACTCGACCCGCGGCATCCTTCACGCCGGCGTGGACGTCGCGTCCAAGTTCTCGAAGTTTTACGACGACGTCGTCGTGCCGAAGCTCGGGCTCGACGGCCTGCTGCACGTCGTCCAGCCGTACATGAGCTATTCGTACGTGAGCGCCGACGAAATCGGGAGTTCGTTCCGCGGTGTCGACCGCCTCGTGCCGACCAACCGCCTGCGCCCGATCGACGTGCCGCAGTTCACGGCGGTCGACGGCCTCAACTCATGGAACATCATCCGCAGTGGCGTCGAAAACCGCCTGCTCACCCGCCGCGGCGACGGCAGCCACCCATGGCTGGTCAGCAATACGTACTTCGACACATTTCTCGACGATCCGGAGTTCGACCGCGACTTCTCCAACCTCTTCGAGGAAATCTCATGGTTCCCGCTGCCCTGGCTGCGCACGAATTTCGGCGCCCAGCTCCCGCTCTTCGGCGGCGATTACTCGTTCACCGAACTCAATTCCGGCGTGACGTTCATGCCGACGCGCGACTTCGAGTTCAACATCAGCCACCGCTTCCTCCACGACGATCCGTTCTTCCTCGACTCGAACCTCGTCGATCTGCGCACCTATATCCGCCTCACCGAGAACTGGGGTTTCAGCAGCTTCCACCGCTACGAGTTCGAGGACAGCACGTTCGAGACGCAGCAGTACACGATCCACCGCGATCTCAACACCTGGACCGCCGCGCTCGGGTTTCTGTATCGCGACAACCGCGGGGAAGAGGAGACCGGCGTCGTCCTCTCGCTCACGCTCAAGGATTTCCCCAACATCAGCGTCCCCCTTGGCATCGACGCCCTCGGCGGCGGCAATTGAGGCCGCCCCTGCCGTCATGGAATCGCTGTCCCCCGTCGCCAGGAAATTCATTCTGCACTGGGGGGAAATGGGTGCGCGCTGGGGGCTCAACCGCACCATGGCCCAGGTCCATGCCCTGCTCCACCTCTCCGAGAAACCCCTCCACGCCGAGCAGATTTGCGACAGTCTCGGCCTGGCCCGCTCCAATGTGAGCACGAACCTGCGCGAACTCCAGAACTGGGGGATCGTGAAGGTCGTCCACGTCATGGGAGACCGCCGCGACCATTTCGAATCGATCCACGACGTCTGGGAGCTGTTCCGGGTCATCGTCGCCGAACGCAAGCGCCGGGAAATGGACCCGACCATCCGCGTGCTCCGGGAATGCGTGGCCGAAGCCTCCGGGTCCGCCGATCCGGTGACGGTCGAGCGCCTGACGGCCATGAAGGAGTTTTTCGAAGTCGCGGCCGACGGCTATTCCCACCTCAGCCAGCTTCCGCCCAAATCCGTTCGCCGCCTCGCCAAGATGGCCGACACCGTGGCCTCGCTCGTGCGCCGCGGCGGGGATCCGTCCCCCGATCCCTGAGATCCTGCCTGGTTAAAGGAACCTGATGCCTCCTTATCGGACCGGCGGAACGCGAAGCCGAGTGCGAAATGGCGTGTGCGCTCTCCCGGGGCCAACGGCCCGGCCCTGGAGTTTGTCCATTTGAGGGGAGGAATAATGAAGGAGGCTCCGGCAAAGGCCACCCTGAAGGCATGGCGGATTTTTGCACGAACCGCCTGCGTG
>CAZYHO010000584.1:0-3254 GCA_964647495.1 uncultured Akkermansia sp.
CGGCAGGGCACGAGGATGGCGTCTTTCATGCCGTGGATGATTTTTTTGTCCTCGGGGACGATGGTGGCGAGCACGCCACCGAGGGTGACAGAGTCGTCGGCCGCGGCGATGAAATAATACGGGCAGAGCCTGGCGCGGCCGCGCAGGGTGCGGATGTCGCCCGTGACAGGATCGAAGTACGGGTGTTCGACGAGGCGGGCGCGTTTGAATTCCTGAAGCACCCACGGGGTGACGGGAAACTCGTCCCGGGCGCGTTGCAGGGCGGCGGCCCAGGCGGCATGAGGTGTGTCGTGGCCGATGACGACGCTGCGGGCGCCCCAGGCGTCCTCATGGAACCCGCTGCGTTTGAGGACGAGGGCGCGTCGTTTCTGCGAGAACGAGGCGACTTCGCTCCACGAGTTGACTTCGAGGCGCGGGAGCACGGCGTGCGGCGGGAGCGGCGTGGGATCGACCAGCCACGAGTACGGGATGATTTTTTCGAGCCGTCGCCTTTGGTTGTCCGAAAGCTCACGGCGCCAGAGGTCGAACAGCGGGCGCAACCAGAAGAGGGCGAGCCACGCTTTTTCTTCGAGCCAGGGTTTTGGTGGCGCGGTCATGAAGACGCGGCCGGCGGTCACGGCATCGAGCAGTGAAGCGGCGGCGGGCAGGTTGGGAAGATCGAACAGCTCGAAGAACCGGTACACGGCCCGCTCGGGGTCGGGAGCATACGATTCCGCGTCACACACGGCAAAGCGGTCTGATCCGAGGCGTGACGCCAGCCATTGCATTTCCGGGCGGTAGCCGGCGGCCTCCCGGGACACCGCGATATCGACGGCGAGGGAGCCCGGGAAGAGGGACGCGAAACCGTCGAACATGCCGCGAGAGCCGCCGACGAGATCCGGGAACGCCGGCGCATAGACTTCGCCGAGCCAGGCGGTGAGGCCGATGCCGCCGGGCACGCTGTCGAGTTCGCTCAGCGCGAGCGCGTCGCCGTCGAGCAGGAGGAGGTCGGGCCGCAGGACGCGCGGGATGTGGCCGCGCAGGGCGGATGCGTTGCCGTGCGCGAGCAGATCCGGCGGTTTTCCGGCGTCGAGCACACCGGCGATCCAGCCGGGCGCGCGGCCTCTGGAGCTGCGGAGGTGGAGTGCGTCGGCGGCTTCGAGGAAAACGCGGAGGCGGTGGCCGAGGCCGGCGATTTCGCGGGCGAGCGAAGGCGCCAGCGGGAACGGCTCGGGCGAGAAGAGCCACTCTTTCTGGGCGAACAATCCTTCGGCGGGGAAGGCGTCCCGCAGCGTGTCCGGCGTGATCATCACGAGGTGAGCAAGCGCAGCGCTCCGCGCAAAATGACGTCGGTGCCGGGCTCACCCGGCGTCTCCTTGAGAAACTGCTCGACTGCCTTGAGCGCGTCCGGCTGCCGGTATCCCAGCGAAACGAGGGCCAGCACCGCGTCGTTCGCGTGCGCCTGCTGCGGCGGGGCGCCGGTGGCGGTGGCGGCTTCCCAGGCCGCCGCGACCCCGACCTTGTCCCGCAGCTCGACGACGATGCGCTCGGCGGTTTTTTTGCCGAGGCCTTTGATGCGGGCGAGGGCGGCCAGGTCGTTGCGTGTCACGCACGCCTTGAACGTGGCGACCGGCATGCCGCTGAGCACGGCGAGCGCGAGCTTCGGCCCGATCCCGCTCACTTGATTGACGAGCAGGCGGAAGAGGTCGCGTTCCGGCTCGCTGGCGAAGCCGTACAATTCGTGCGCGTCCTCACGCACCTGGAGATGCGTGAGCAGGCGCACCGGCTGGCCCGGCGCCGGGAGCGCGTCGAAGGTGGAAATCGGGATATGGACCGAGTAGCCGACGCCGCCGACGTCGATGACGGCGCGGTTCGGATAGCTCTCCGCCAGAAGCCCGTTGAGGAATGTGATCATGAATCCGAGGAGGCCAGGTGGAGCGATAGCCCAAGCGCGGCGCTTGTCATGCGCAATACCGGGCGCGAAAAACATCCGTTTGCATTCGCCCGGCCGGGGCCGCATACATGAATCATTCCCCCCGTCCGCTCCCCCGCTCAATCATTACCTCGCCATGGCTCATCCATCCATCATCACCATCGCCGGAGGCAATTTCGCCGCCGAAGTCACTTCATCCGACAAGCCTGTGCTCGTCGATTTTTGGGCCGAATGGTGCGGACCGTGCAAGATGCTGTCGCCCGTGCTCGACGAACTGGCGGAAGAACTCGGGGACAAGGTGAAGATCGCCAAAGTCAACGTCGACGACAACCGCGACCTGGCCATCCAGTACGGCGTGAAGTCGATTCCGATGCTCCTGTTCTTCAAGAACGGGGAGATCCAGGACAAGGTGGTCGGCCTCATGCCCAAGGAGTCGCTCTCCCAGAAGTTGAGCGCGCTCGTGTAAACGGGCCGGCGGCTTACGGCGTTTCCAGCGGCGGGCGATTGAGCGGGAGCACACCGGCGAGGGCGTGAAGCCGCTCGGCATGCGATGCCTCGTCGAGGACAGGCAGCCATTCGACCGCGCTTTCTTCGGGCAGATCGACCCACGACCGGCAGCCGCCAAAGCGTTTTTCCATGGGAAGGACGCGCGGGGCGGCAAGCCGGAAGACGCGCACGACCGCCACGCTCAGGCCGGATTCCTCACCGTACCCGAAGCGCTCCTTGACGATGTCCTCGGCCCACACATGAAACGGGGCGAGCGCGGCGGCGGCCGGCCAGTCGTCGACGCGGCCGCTCCAATGGACGGTGGCGGCGTAGCGGAGGATCACTTCGTCCGGGCGCTGCAGATCGGCGCAGGCCTCGGGTGTCGGATCCCAGCGCACGTGGTCGCGCTGCTGGTGGAAATGCGTCGGAAACAACACGAACGATTCCCGCTGCCAGTGAAAGCCGCCGCGACCCTCCGCGATGCCCCCTTTCCGCACGATGATCGATTGGCGGCCGGCGCCCAGGGCATCGCACACGACGAGCCACTCCTTGAAGCCGACGGTGGCCGATTTGAGCGTGATCATGCGCCCAATCTCTTGCTTCAGGCCGCGTCCGCCACCGGAATTCGCCCGAGAAGCCCGGTCCGCGCACGCTGTTCCTCACCAGCCTCCGCGCCGCCCCCCTCAAGGCAGGACTCCAACCCGACGGTATTCCGCACCACGCTGCCGGCTGCGGCTGAAGCCGGTCCAGGCCGACGCGTTCGCTCAACGGCATCTTCAAGCGTGCTCATATCCGGGAGATCCCTCTCGAAGAGAAAAACCAGTTGCAAACGGCGGGAAGACCTTCAATTTGACCC
>CAZYHO010000585.1:0-3243 GCA_964647495.1 uncultured Akkermansia sp.
ATTCAACAGGCGGGACGCCCATTGGGCGCGCAGGCCGGAGGCCAGCGTCACGGCCAAGCCAGCCCTCCAAGGCCCACAGTTCGGCCAGCCGTTGATCGCCTCAATGATCGAACTGGATCCAGTCGACGTTCATCAATCCTCCGCGGCCGGGGTTGATGAAAACGGCGTAGAGATCGGCGGGGGAAGAGGCGCCATGGGGTTCCAGGGGGACGGACAATTCGGTCCAGTTTTCCCATCCTCCGGTGACCGGGACTTCGAGCCGGGCGAGTTGCGGGCCGTCGGGTGAGCCGGCGCGGAATTCGATCGTTCCGCCCGCTCCGCCGGACGCGACGCGGCAGGTGATCGCGGAGGCCTGGGCGAGCGGCAGGGCGGCAAAGCGAAGGTGCTGGCCGTGGTGCGTGTCACCCACGAAGCGTCCGCCGCTCGCGTTCGCGCCGTTGAGCGTCAGCGTGCCGTGGCTGCCGTCGTGCCATTCGGCCTCGAGGCGCCGCGGGCGCAGTGAGACCGAGGCGCGGCCGGTGAGCGGGCGGGCGGGCGGCGGGCCGGCATCGGTGAAAACCGCTTCGACCGTGACCGCGCGCAGGCCGTCCGTGGTGGGTTGCGGCGCCGAGCCGGTCAGGCTGCGGTGAAGCACCGGCCGGGCGTCATCCGGCTTGAGATCGTAGATCCAGGCGACCATCGATTCGATCTGGCCGCGCGTGTGATGCCCGTGGGGAAGCATCGGAACCGGCCCCCAGACACCGCTCGACCCACTCAACACGCGGTCGACGCTGGCTGGCAGTGCGCCTTCCACGCCGCGATAGCGCTCCGCGATTTCGAGCATCGAGGGGCCGACGAGCCGGTGCTCGGCGGCATGGCAGTTAAAGCAATCGGATGCTTTCATCAACACCAGGCCGGGCGGCTGCTCCGAGCCGCTGTCCGCCGACACGGTGACGATCACGCGCGGATCGAAAAACTCCGGCGTCTCGGCCGAGTCACCCTCCTCGGCGTCACGCACGCGCACACGCCAGCTCACCGGCTCGCCGGGGGCAAGGAAACTGCCGTGCGCCGGCTCCTCCAGCGTCACCACGGGCGGGGTGTTGCCGGCGACGACGGTGACCATGGCGGATCCCGATCCTCCGGCGGCATCGAGGACACGGAGTTCGATGGAACGATCGCCGGGTGTGGCGAATTCGATCTCGGCATGCGGACCGGTGGCGATCACATTTCCGCTCTCGCGCCACTCGTACCGCAGGGCGTCCGCCGGTCCGTCGGGGTCGCGGCTGCCGGCGCCGCTGAGTGCCACGCGCAGGGGAACGGCGCCCCACTCCGGGGTGGCCGCCGCGACGGCGAGCGGCGGCAGGTTGCCGTGGTTGAACGAGATGCGGAGGAGCTTCGAATCGGCATTGGCGCCCCAGGTTTCGCCGTAATCGATGCAGTACAAATGGCCGTCCGGGCAGAAGACGGCGTCGACCATGCGGCGGATGGCGACGGCCGAAGTGAATGGCTCGAGGCCGATCAGCCGGGAATCCGCGTCGAGCCGCGCCCACTGGATGATCCGCCGCTCCCAGTCCCACCAGAGCAGGCAGTTGTCGAAGTGGGCCGGAAACCCGCCGGTGCCGGCGAATTTGGGGTCGTAATAAAACACAGGTCCCGCGCAGGCGGTCCGGCCGCCACTCCCGACCTCGGGAAACTCCTGCGAGCGGCCGTAAGGGTAGTATATAAAAGCGGGCTGAGCCGGCGGGAGGTATTCGGCGCCGGTGTTGTTGGGGCCGGCGTTGCGCGGGCGGGCCGGATCGAAGGCGTCCCCGACCGTCCTGGTCGCGTAATCGTAGTCGTGATACGCGAAATTGTTTCCGATGAAGTACGGCCAGCCGAAATTCCCGGCGGCGCGTGCCTGGTTGATTTCATCGTATCCGCGCGGGCCGCGCGGACCGTCGCCGTGCGCGTCCGGGCCGACATCGCCCCAGTACACGAAGCCGGTCCGCTGATCCACGCTCATGCGCCACGGGTTGCGGCATCCCATGGCGTAGATTTCGGGCCGTGTGCCCGGGGTGCCGGGCGGGAAAAGGTTGCCCTCGGGAATATCGTAACCGCCATCCGCACGCGGACGGATGCGCAGGATCTTGCCGCGCAGATCGGCGGGATTCGCGGACGATTTCTGCGCATCCCACGGCTCCTGGCCCGGCCGCTCGTCCAGCGGCGCATAACCATCCGAATCGCCGTGAGGGTGCGTGTTGTCGCCGGTCGAAATAAACAGGCTGCCGTCAGGCCCGAACTCGACACTGCCAGCATGGTGGCAGCATTCGCGGCGTTGCGTGCCGAACGACAGAACGAGCACCTCGCTCGCCGGATCCAGCGCGTCGCCCGCCATCGTGAAACGGCTCAACCGCTGAGACTCCTCGGTCTTCGGGGAATATAATATGTAAATCCAGCCGTTCTCGGCGAAACGCGGGTCGAGCGCGAAACCGAGCAGTCCGTTCTCCTGTTCGGTGGTCACCTCGATCGTGCCGGCCACCACCACCGCGCGGGACTCCGGTTTCCAGAGGCTCAGGCGGCCGCCGATTTCGATGAAAAAGACACGGCCGTCCGGGGCCACCTCCAGTTCCATCGGCTGCGCCATGCCTTCAGCCAGCACTTCCACCGAGTACCGCTCGTCCGCCGGAGCCGCCGCGTCCGCTACGTCTGCCGCGTCCGCCACACCGCCTCCCGCCGCCAGCCCGATCACACACCCGGCGGCCAGCAGCCGGCTGCAACCGCGGAAGCGCGCGCCGCCGCACAGAATCCGACCACGAGCGATCCAAATGAATGGGTTCAGCATCGCGCGACACTAGCCGCCCGCCCCCCGGGTCAATCCGGCCCCGCACGCCCGGAAATCGACTAGCCCCAGGCGGCTCGGCGGCGCCGGTAGATGAGGAAGGCCCAGACACAGATGGCGATTTCCACCGCGAATGACCAGTGGAAGATGAAGTTCAGCCACCACGGCTTGAAGACGGCGGGCACCGTGAACAAGGCGTATGGTTTATCCATGAACGGCGCAAACCACCACACGTCCCCCACAAAACTGTCGAGGATGATGTGGAGCACCCCGCCCAGGGAAAAAACGAAAAGGAGGAACGGGTTTTTTGTGTCCCGGGTGCGGCGCAACCACAGGGCAGAGATGCCGAACAGAAGCAGCCAGACGACCGGCCAATGCGTGATGTACTTGTGGTGATGGGTTCCACGGTTGTCCACCAGGTGGAAATAGAGCATGTCGATGTCCGG
>CAZYHO010000586.1:0-3228 GCA_964647495.1 uncultured Akkermansia sp.
ACACAAGCTGCACGATCCGCCACCGCGTCTCGTCCGCCAGCGCCTGGGAAAATTGAACCAGTGATCGCATCGACAAAAGTCGTAACGAAAAATCCCGTCACGTCAAGCCGCCTTTCATTCACTTCGACAGAAGGGGCTTTCGTGTTCAAACCCTCCGGGGCGCCCTGCCCGAGAACCGCCAAATCGCCTGGGGAAGTCCTTTTGAGGCCCTTTGAGGCCCTTTCCAATTCTCAACACATCTTGAGCCATGGGCGATTTACCCCGATGATGAGCAAGCTTTTGAAAGGCGCTGGTGTCCCGCGGAGCGCCACCCCGGGAGCGCCGCAGTCCTCTGCGCGGCCTCGTGCGTAGCAGTGTGGCGGCAGGGCTCTTGTATCGCAACGGAAGAGTTGGGAGCATTGTGTTCTTGATCGGCTCCGCGGCCGGCCCGACGATGCACACCGCCCTTGCCTTGACGCCATGAGCCGTACCGCCAGCCATTTCCTGATTTTTCTGGTCTTGGGCAGTCTTGGCTGGATGCTCGGCCGCCGGATGCGGGCGGTCGAGCCGCCCACGCCGCCTTCGTCGGCCGTGGTGGACGAACCGCGCGTTTCTGAAAACGCGCGACGGCTCGACGATTATCGCCAGCGGCTGGAAACACTCATCCCCTTGCGAGGCGCCGCGCCCGACGCGGTTCGGCTGGCTCTGAGCGACCCCGCGGCGGCAGCGCTCGCCGCAAAGAATAGCGGCGATCCACAGGCGGTGATGATCCTGGCCCGCGCGCTCGCCCTGGAGCCGCCGCCGGCACTGGCGGCTTTTCTCGCGCACGCCGCGGACACGCCGGAAACCCGCTCCCTGCTTCATGGCGAAGCCATCGCCTGGGCTTTCTGCCGTGACGCGGCGCGCGGCCTGGCCCAACTCACAGCCGTGAGCGATGAGAAAGCGCAGGCCGCCCACGCCACGAAGGCGCTGCACTTCTTCCCGCCGAAAGACCTGCCCGCGGTTCGCGCGTGGTATGAGCAACTGCCCGGCGGCCGCTTGCGGTGTGCCGCGGCGGCGCAACTCCTGCCCGTGCTGGCCCGGCAGGATTTTCCGGCCGCCCTCGCGCTCGCCGCGGCGTTGCCGCGGGATGAGGACGAGGGCGGATTCCGCCGGGAGCAACTGGCTAACCTGATTATGCAATCTGCGCCGGCTTCCACTCCCGAAGAAAAGGAAAAACTGCTGACCGGCTTGCCCCGCGAGGACGCGGAGTTTCTGCAAGGCAGAATCCGGGCGGCCCATTTTGACGCTCTGCGGGGCTATGACAAAGAGGGCGCGGTGTCCTTCCTGGCTGAATTGCCGGAGAAGCAGCGGAGCGGAGCAACGCGGCAGCTTTTCGAGGAGTGGGCGCGGGCGGATCCCTTGCGCGCCATGGAGGGATTCGCCCAACTGCCGGAAGTCTCAAAAACACCGGAAGTGATCGCCGACTTCGCCCGGCATCTCACGGCCACGAATGTCACCCGCGCTTCGGAATGGGTCAGCCACCAGGCGGCCGGACCGCTGCGGGATGCCGCTATCGGTGGACTGATCGACAGCCTGCGCGAAAAGTATCCCGAGGAGGCGTTCACCTGGGCCGCCTCCGTGACGGACCCCGCCCGCCGCCTCGCCGCCCTTCGCGACACGATGGCCGCATTGCCGCCGGAGCCGCCCGAGGCGCGCCGCGCGCGACTCGACGCCCGGTCGCTCTCCGCGGATGACAAGGCCGCTCTGCTCACCCCGCCATCGCCCCCCGAATGAAACCGGCTTTTTTTTATCCGCTCGCCCCCTTGCTGGGTTTTGCATGGGCGTGGTGGGCGCCATCCCGGCCGGCAGGCCCGTCGGCATTTCCCGGTCAGCACCCCCCGAAACCACCACCGCTCCCGACGCGGCTGCTCCCCCCGCTCGCCGCGGAGGCGGATGGGAAAGCCGCCCTGCAACAATGGGCGGCACATGATCCCGCGGGCCTGTGCCAATGGCTGATCGAGAGAGGCGAACCTCCCGATGACGAGGTGCTCGTGACGCTTTTCAAGACCTGGGCCAAACAGGATCCGGACGAGGCCTTTGCCGCCCTGCTCGATCTGCCGGGTGATTTTCGCGCCAAGGGCAGCGTGCTGTGGGGAACACTCAATGCCGTGCTGGATTCACCGGAAGGCTTGCTCGCCGCGTGGCGCTGGATTCCCCTCGTGGAAGAGCAATTCAACAGTTTTATCTGGGGGGATCCCGCCTGGATCGATCTCGAGAATCCCCGCGAGCAAGCGGAGTTACTGGCACAAGCTTCGGGAAAGAGTTATTCCACTTCGCTCGTCACGGGATTTTCCCGCGCCTGGGCCGAGCGTGACCTCACCGCGGCCAGGGAGTGGGTGCAGGGATTGCGGCCCGAGCTTCGCTTTGCCGCGACCAGCGGGATCATCGAAGCGTGGAGCAAGCAGGACCGGCAAGGCGTTCTGGAATACCTGGCCACGACCGCAAGCACCACCGAAATGTTTTATGCTTACATTCCGCTCCGGAAACTGGCGGAAACCGATCCCGAAGCCGCCCTGGTGTGGCAGGAAGAAAACCTGGGCGCCATCGATGACAATGCCACGCGGCAAATCTTCTGGAATTGGAAGACTCAAACCGGTTCCGCCGCGGAGTCATTGGATTACATTCTTCAAGTCGAGGATTCCGTCCTGCGGCTCGGTTACCTGGGCAAGTGGACGCAGGTGGCTGACGGTGAGTCCGTGGTGCGTGCCTTCCAATCGTTGCCGGCGAACGAGAGGCAGGTTCTTTTGGGCGATTCGAACTATTATCTCTTCAGCGAAGGCGAAGGGGCGGCAGCATGGCGCGCGTTTCTCGCCGATCCCGCGCAAACCGATGTGTATCCCGGCGTGGCGGCCAGCACGGCGCGCTCCTTCGCATACAAGGATCCCGCCGAAGCCCTGAATTGGGCTCATTCCCTGCCCGAACGGTTGCGGGAAAGCAGCGTGGCCAGCGTGATCGATGTCTGGAAAAGCAAAGACCCGGCAGCCGCGGCGCAAGCCGCTGAAACCTTGCCCGCCGGCCCGGCGAAAGAAGCGGCACTGAAACAGCTTCGACCGGAGCGCAGCCCTTTCGAGTGAGAGCTTGAGTGGCCTGGGCCGGGCGCGACAAACCTGAAAGGGAGATTGATTTGAACAGAAGGCAACGAAGGAAGCGAAGCAGGAACGAGTCGCGTCATTCTGGCCTCTCACCCGCAGCGTGAGAGACCATCCG
>CAZYHO010000587.1:0-1720 GCA_964647495.1 uncultured Akkermansia sp.
CCCGTCGCGGGAAGTCGCCCTGTTCGAGGGTATCCTTGAGTTTTTCGAAGAATATATTGCTGCGTTTCTGCTCGACTTCCTCGAGCGAGGGGACGCGTTCGCGGCGGATGCGACTCTTGGTGTGGCGGAGGATGGACTGGAGTTTGTAGATGTCGCGCCCGGCGACGAACGAGATCGCGCGGCCGGCGCGGCCGGCGCGGCCTGTTCGGCCGATGCGGTGGATGTAGTCCTCGCCGTCCTGCGGGAGGTCGAAATTGAAGACGACTTCGAGGTCATCGACGTCGATGCCGCGCGCGGCGACGTCGGTGGCGACGAGGAATTCGACATTGCGTTTGCGAAAGCGGTTGAGGACGCGCTCGCGCATCGGCTGTGACATGTCGCCGTGGAGTTTGTCGGCGGCGTAACCGCGGGTGATGAGCTGCTCGGTGAGCTGGTCGGCCATCATTTTTGTGCCGCAAAAGATCAGGCCGTAGCTGAAATCGTTGAGGTCGATGAGGCGGGCGAGCACCTCTACCTTGGTGCGGCGGTCGACCTCGTAGTACGTCTGGTCGATGTCCGGAGCGGTGAGCGAGGGGGACTCGATCTTGACGAACTGAGGATCGCGGCTGAAGCGATCGATGAGGCGTTTGATGCCCGCCGGCATGGTCGCCGAAAAGAAGACCGTCTGGCGGTCCGGGCGCGTGGCGGAAAGTATAGTCTCGATTTCGTCGCGGAACCCCATGTCGAGCATGCGGTCGGCCTCGTCCAGGATGAGCATCGCGATGGCGTCGAGGGCGAGCGACTTGCGTTCGAGCAGATCGACAATCCGGCCCGGCGTGCCGATGACGATCTGGGCTCCCTCGCGCAGGCCGCGGATCTGGCGGTCGTAACTCTGGCCGCCGTAAATCGGGATTTCGCGCACGCCGCGCTTGAAATGGGCGAGCCTGGCCACTTCCTCGGCGACCTGGACCGCGAGTTCGCGCGTCGGGCAGAGAATGAGGATCTGGGGCGAGCGCAGGGCGGTATTGACGCGCTCGATGGCCGGGATCGCGAAGGCCGCGGTCTTGCCTGATCCGGTCTGCGATTGGCCGACCATGTCCACGCCGGTGAGGAGCACCGGGATGGCAGCGGTCTGAATCGGGGACGCCTCTTCATACCCGAGCTTTTCCACGGCGCGCAACACCTCGGGCGTGAGGCCGAGTTCACTAAATGGCTTTTTTTCCATGGCCTCCGCTAATGCGGGAGCCGCCCGGGTGCGAGTGGGGAATTCGGCCGGCCGGTATCGCGCCGCGGCTCCGGCGGCTCCGGCGGCTCCGATGTGACGGCGGGTTTCCGGGCATTCCTATTGGATCGGCGCCTGATCATGCTAACAGGAATGGATGGATTTTTGCTGGAAACACCGGCGCGGCGCCCTGGAACTCGCGGCGTCCGGGGCGATCATGGGCGTTCTCAATGTGACTCCGGATTCATTTTCGGACGGGGGATTGTATCTGGATGTGGAGGCGGCGGTCGAGCACGCGCTGGTCATGGCCAAGGCAGGCGCGGCGATCATCGATCTGGGCGGGGAATCGACGCGGCCGGGCGCGGAACGCGTGCCGGAGCACGAGCAGATTCGCCGGATCCGGCCGGTCATCGAGGCGCTGCGCCGGCAATGCGACATTTTGATTTCCGTCGATACGACGAGGGCCGCGGTGGCGGAAGCGGCCATCGACGCCGGCGCCGACATCGTGAATGACGTGAG
>CAZYHO010000587.1:1820-3228 GCA_964647495.1 uncultured Akkermansia sp.
ATCCTCCTCGGCGTCTCACGCAAAAGCTTCATCGCAAACGTGCTCGACAGCGAGGCTCTGGCCGATCGGGCCTGGCCCACCGTCGCCTTGACCGCGCTCGGCCGCGAAAAAGGCGCGCGACTCTTCAGGGTGCATGACGTCCAGCCCAACGTGCAAGCCCTCAAGATGATCGAGGCTGTCAACCACGCTTTCTGACTCCTGTCTCCTGTCCAGGGCAGATCTGGGCGGTACACGGGGTACAGTGGAGTATGGTGCACGGTGCATGGATCAGAGGTGTACGGTGCGAGGACATAGGAGGTGAAAGTTGATTCTTCCAGCTTTTCCGGCAGCGTGTCGCCATGATCACGCTCGACCACAGTCCGGTTTCCTCATCAAAGGACGTATTGGGGGGGACCCTGGTTTTTCGAGGGACCCGCGTTCCCGCCCAGACGCTTCTGGACTACCTCAACGATGGGTTCACATTGGAGGAATTCATCTCATTCTTTCCTTCGGTATCCAGGGAGGATGCTGTTGAATTCCTCGAATTGGCAAAACAGAACAGCGAGTGAACATCATTTTCGACGAGAATGTGCCGCTTCCATTGAAGCAGTTTTTCCCTGCTCATCGAATCACAACCGTTCAGCGGGAAGGGTGGTCCGGGACGGAGAATGCAAGATCATCTCCCTGATAGATGGGAAATTCGACGTCTTCATCCTGGCTGACAAGAACCTTCGGTATCAACAGAATCTGCTGACGCGCGTCATAGCGCTTGTTGAATTGCCCACGAATCGCCTGCCCCTTTCGAAGCAGATGGCTCCGAGAATCGTGCGCGCGGTCGAGGCCGCGGAGCCGGGAAGCTACACAATTGTCGACCTTTGAGGATGAGGGACGTGGGGACAGGCCCCGTATGGTGCCTTGTGGAAGGTGCACGGTGCAGCGGCGCACGCTACACGGAGCAGAGGTGTTCGGTGCGAGGACACGGGCCAGCGGGCGGACTTGGTCGCGGAGGGTGGGGAGCGGAAATGCACGGAGTGTTTGTATCGGGTTTTTTCCTCCTTGTCAGGGGCGAACAAAGGACCAGAAGGACATAAAGGACATAAAGGACATAAAGGACAAAAAGGACTTCTCGAATCAGCGGAGTTTCTCTGTGTCCTGCTCAATGTGGCCTCCAGGATCCCTGAACGACCACTGATCTCTGACTCCTGACCCCTGGCTGACTACTTCTGCTTTGTTGATATATAGAACTAAAGGCCGGACTCCAACCCAACGGTTTTCTGCACAAGCCCGTTGGTATCGGCGGCAAGTCGGAACCTCAGGCCAAACCGCGAAGCCGTGTGGAGACCATCGCCGCACACAGCCCTTGTCCGGGGATCGCACAAGGGGTCTGTCTCCAATCCTGCCGCAGGGCCAACGGCCCGGGTTTATTTCA
>CAZYHO010000588.1:0-3211 GCA_964647495.1 uncultured Akkermansia sp.
TCATTCGCGGTTGATTGAACCACACCGGGCTCAACAGACATTGGCGTTCATTCGCGTCCATTCGCGGTTTGCCCACAAGTGAACAGGCATTGCCCCTACCCACGCGCCCTCAGTTCGTCCCTCAACCGTTCCACCTCGTCGAGCAGCCGCGACACCAGGCACAGGCCCTGAAGGTTCATGCCGCCGGTTTCGCGCACCGACTCCAGCCGGCGCAGCCGGCGCATCGCGTCATCGTCGAAACTCGGCGTCGCTTCCGATTCGCCCACCGAGCGCAACAGCCCGCGCTCGTGGTACATCAGGATGGTTTCCGACGCGACACCGCTGATCCGGGCCAGTATGTCGACGGTGTAAGTGGCGCCTTCATCGTGTTCGATGACAGGCGGGGCGGACGAGGCAGCCGGGTTCATGGTGATCGATCGGGGTTCACGGTTCACGGTTCACGGTTCAGGGGCGCGGGTCGAAAGTCGATTCGCGGCGCAATTTCTCCCAGTGGGCGCGCTCGGCATCGTCCACTTGGGCCGGCAGCACGACTCGCAGCGTGACGAGCAGGTCGCCGCGCTCGCTGGTCTTGGCCTTGGGCAAGCCGCGACCCCGCACGCGGAGTGTCCGGCCATTCGCGCTTGCCGGCGGAATCTTCAATCGGATCGAGCCATCGAGTGTTGGCACGACCACGTCCGCGCCCAGCACTGCTTCCCACGGAGCCACGTCCAGATCGTGCAGCAAGTCCGCCCCGCGCGTCGTGAAATCCGGGTGAGCGGCGTGGCGGACGCGCAGGTACAGGTCGCCCGCTGCGCCGCCATTTCGGCCAGGTTCGCCCTGGCCCGGCACGCGGATGCGGCGGCCATCGGTCGCGCCCGGCGGGATGCGCACCTGGAACGAATGCGTCTCGGCGCCGCCCGTCTGCCGGTTGATCGTTTGCAGCGAAATCGGCCGCTGTGTGCCGTGCATCGCCTCGTCCAGTGTGACCAGGATGTCGCCCTCGACGTCGTGCCCGCGCCGCGGCCGCCCCGCCTCCGCCGCCGTGCTCTGCGCCATCTCTTCCCAGTCGCGCGGAAACCCGTAGCGGCTGCCCCCACCGAAGTACCTCTCGAAAAAATCACTGAACCCCGTGCCCCCAAAGTGAAACTCCTGCCCCGGCGTTCCTTCAGGCGACGGCGGATGCTCTCCGACTTCATCCCAGCCCGCCCCCAGCCGGTCGTATTTTTTCCGTTTCTCCGGATCGCCCAGCACCTCGTGGGCCTCGTTGATCTCCTTGAACTTCTCCTCCGCACCCGCCTTGTCCCCGGCCGTGTCCGGATGGTACTGCCGCGCCAGCTTCCGGAACGCCTTGCGGACATCGTCCGCACTGGCATCCCGCGCCACCCCCAGAATCCGATAATAGTCCTTGAACTGCTCAGACATGTTCCACAAAAACCACTCGTCCCACTCTGCACGCACACCCCCAACCAGCAACCCGTCATCTGCCCATAAGGGACTCGGCCAAAAGCAAATCGCCTATGGCTCAAGATGTGTTGAGAATTGGCAAGGGACTCAAAGGGGCTTCCCCATGCGATTTGGCAGTTCTCGGGCAGGGCGGCGCCTCTGGACCGCCGGACGGGGCGTCGCGCTCCGTCCATCGAGCGTCCCGCTCCTTGCAGCGGCAAACGTGTGCGCGACACGGTGCGGGACGCGCCGCCCTACCCGGGAGCCAGATCAGGCTGCGCTGCCATCCCCCTCCGCCCCCGCACCCCCTCCGCCAGCCGATCCAGCACGCGCACGGTCGTTTCCCAATCGATGCACGAATCCGTGATGCTTTGGCCGTAGCACGGTTCTTGGCCGTTGGTGATCGCCTGGTTGCCTTCCGTGAGGTGGCTTTCGAGCATGACGCCCGCGATCGCGCGCGATCCGCCCTCGATTTGGCGCGCCACGTCATCGGCGACCCGCGGCTGGTTGCGATGGTCTTTGCCGCTGTTGCCGTGGCTGCAATCGACCATGACGTGCGGCGGCAGCCCCGCTTTGCGCAGCGCCTCGACCACTTCGGCCACTGCTTCCGCCTGGTAGTTCGGCCCCTTGGTCGATCCCCGCAGGATTGTGTGGCACGCGTCGTTGCCACGCGTTTTCACGATCGCTGACACGCCGTCCTTCGTGACTGACAGAAAGTGATGCGAATGCCGCGCCGCGCGCAGCGCGTCGATCGCCACCCCGATACTCCCGGACGTCCCGTTCTTGAACCCGACCGGCATTGACAAACCGGACGCCAGTTCGCGGTGGATCTGGCTTTCCGTCGTCCGCGCCCCGATCGCGCCCCAGGCGACCAGATCCGCGATGTACTGCGGGATGATCGTGTCCAGGAATTCTGTTCCCGTCGGCACCCCGAGCCGCGCGATCTGAAGCAGCAGTTCCCTTGCCCAGCGCAGGCCGAGATTGATATCGAACGTGCTATCCAGTCGCGGGTCGTTGATCAACCCTTTCCAGCCGACCGTTGTCCTCGGTTTCTCGAAGTACACTCGCATCACCAGCAGCAGATCCTTCGCCAGCGCCGGCGCCAGCGCCGCCAGACGCCCCGCGTATTCCAGCGCCGCCTGGCGGTCGTGAATCGAGCACGGCCCCACCACCACCAGCAACCGGTCGTCCTCCCCCCGGATGATCCGCTCCACCTCCCGCCGGGCCGCCGCCACGCGCTCCTGCACCTCCGCCTCCGGCCGCAGCTCGCTGATGAGCTGCGCCGGCGCCATCAAAGGACGGATCTCTTCGATCCGCACATCGTCCGTTGTAATGCCTGTGGTCACTGGAAAAAAACTGAACCCGCCACTCTGCCCCCTTTTCCCGCCCTGACAAGCCTCCCGAACATTCTATTGCCTCACAGTCCTGCAGCCCCCTCCATGTCCGAAGACTCCCGCTTCCTCGCCTGCTAGGGCAACTGTCAGGATCTCCTTTGCGTACAGCCAATCCGGGATCGTCCACAACATGACTTTTCGTTTCGGCCACCGGGTTCTCCAGAAAGGCGACCACGTCATCGACCAGATGATACAGGCCGCACGATCCGGGAAGCAGAACATCGCCGAAAGCGGCATGGCAGCGGCTGCGCCCTGGCTGCCGCCCGAAGGGGATCCAGCTCAACGGATCCCGCGCGAACCCGCTGGAGAGTGCCGGCGGGAGCCCCGCCCCGAGACACCGCTTGCGGGACGGGCCGGGATGGTTAGGATGCGCGGACCCCAGCCCATAGCCTGCG
>CAZYHO010000589.1:0-3208 GCA_964647495.1 uncultured Akkermansia sp.
CAAATCATCGACTACCACCAGGACCATGAAGGACGAAATTCCTCTTACCAACAGCGCCGCCGCCATGCTGCGCGATTTCCTGAACGATCACGGTCTCTCCCAGGCCAGGCTTGCCGCGGATATTCATATCAGCCCGCAATTGCTCAATGACCTCCTCATGAGCCGCCGTCTGCTGACTCCTGAGCACTGCCTCAAGCTGGGCCGCTACTTCGGCACCGAGCCCGAATACTGGATGCGCCTCCAAAGCCATTACCTGTTCCGCAAGACCCAGCGGGAGAAAACCAAGGAACTTGCCGCCATCAAACCGCTCAAGGTCGCGGGCTGAATCAAGCGAACGCCCGCACGCGTTCACCGTCAGAGGAAAAGGCAGATGAGGAGGGGGGTGGCCTCGATATTCTGACTGTCCCTCTACGGGTTCTCGCCGCAGCCGGCTCCGCGGCCGGCTCCGCGGCCGGGCCGACGAGCGGCAGGCGCCTGCGGCGCTTTGACTGCGGCGCTCCCGGAAGAACGCGACTATGGGGCAACGCCGACGGCTTTCTCGACGAGCTGGAGGAACTCGCCGCGGTATCCTTCGGGATCGGGGCCTTTGCCGGAGCGGGCCAGTTCGCGCACGAGGTTCCAGTTGGCCTGGCCTTTGTAGGCGGAGTCCTTGAGGAGCATGGCGGTCATGGCGACACCGGCGGCGAACCTGAAATCCGCGGGCGCCTCCGCGAATCCACCGCGCGCATCGACGACCGGCATTTCGATCGCCTTGCTTTCGGCGCCCTCGGGCGCCTTGTAGCGCAGCTTGACGGTCATGGATTCGCGCGTCAGCGCCGGATCGACCGGCCGGTCCGCCGCCGGCGGCAGCGGGGCGGGCGCCGGCTGGTACTTCAGCGGGTCGACCGGCGGCTGGATCGCCGGCGCGTCGATGGGCACGATTTCGTAGAGTGCCGTGACGGTGTGCCCTGCTCCGATTTCGCCGGCGTCCTTCGTATCGTCGTTGAAGTCTTCCCTGGCGAGCAGGCGGTTTTCGTAACCGAGGAGCCGGTAGTGCCGCACATGGGCCGGGTTGAACTCGATCTGGAGTTTCACGTCCTTGGCGATGGTGGTGAGGGTGCCTTCGAGCTGTTCGACGAGCACTTTGCGCGCCTCGCTGAGGCTGTCGATGTAGGCGTAATGGCCATTTCCCTTGTTGGCGAGCATTTCCATGGTGGCATCCTTGAGGTTGCCCATGCCGTAACCGAGCACGGAGAGAAAGACGCCGCTTTTCGCTTCGGTGGTGATGAGGGATTCCAGGTCGGCGCGGCTGGTGATGCCGACGTTGAAATCGCCGTCGGTCGCCAGCACCACGCGGTTCACGCCGCCGGGTTTGAGGTGCTGGCGCGCCTGCTGGTAGGAAAGCTGGAGGCCCGAGGCTCCGTTGGTCGAGCCGCCTGCGTTGAGTGCGTCGATGGCGCGGGCGACAGTTTCCTTGTGTTCGAGGCTGGTCGAGGGCAGGGCGACGCCGGACTCACCGGCGTACGTGACGATGGCGACGTGGTCGCTGCCTTTGAGCCGGGACGTGAGGAGGTGGAGGCTTTGTTTCACGAGCGGGAGTTTGTTCGGGGCGTCCATGGATCCGGAGACATCGACGAGGAAGACGAGGTTGGCGGCGGGGCGCTCCTCCCGGGTCACGGTTTTCCCTTGCAGGCCGATGCGGGCGAGCCGGTGCGCCGGCTGCCACGGACAGGCGGCAAGATCGACCGTGACCGAGAACGGCGCTTCCCCGGCCGGCTGCGGGTAATCGTAGCGGAAATAGTTGATCATTTCCTCCAGGCGCACGGCGGCGCGCGGCGGCCGCTGCCCGTTGTTCAGGAACCGGCGCACGTTCGCGTAACTCGCCGTGTCGACATCGATGGAAAATGTCGAGAGCGGCGCGCTGGCGACCGCCAGAAACGGATTCTCCGGCGCCTCGGCGTAATCCTCCGCCGTGGACAATGCGGGAACGGCCGGGCGGCGCGGCAGCGCGTCGAAGCCGTCGGCACGCTCGCGCCTCTTCGAAAGCTCCTCGGAAACGATGGATTGCCCGGCTTGCAGGGAATCGTACGCAGATTGGGCTACGGCCAGGGAAGCCCGGGCTTCGGGAGAGGAACCCGCTCCGGGCTCGCCCGCGACCGGCGTATCGCCTGCTGCGTCCTCGCTCTCCCGCAGCGTGGCTGCCAGCAGGAGGGTGGTATCTTCGGCTGCCGGGACCGGGCCGGATGCTGGTGGCGATGGCGGCGGAGCCCCGGGAGCGACAGGGCTTCCCTCGCCCAGGCGCGTACCCTGCGACGCATCGACGTAATCCCGTGCCACTCCGCGGCTCCGCGCCGCAATGCCCGCGCCCTCCGGGGCGGTTTCGGAGGATTCTTCGAGCGGCGTTTCTCCCGGAGCCGCACTCCTGGACACACCGGCGAGCGATGACTGTGCTTCTGCGGGCGCGGCCGCCGCCGCCGCCGGAACGGCCCCGCCGCCGCGGCCGAAGGTGGCGGATTCGAGTTGCTCCCGCACGCTCCCGTCATCGAAAAAGGCATTCGCTCCATTTCCAAACCTGGTCCCCAGACCGGACAGACTGTCCGCCGTGGCCTTCTCCTCCCGGCTCAGATCGGATCTGGCTTCTTTCGCGTCCGCGAAGCTGAATCCCTCGACATTCTTTCCCGGGTCTTCCATGGAGCGCGCGGCTCTCGGATCCATCACCGGGAATTCTTCGGTTTTCCGGCTGAGACGCTCTCCTTCCTGGCCGCCGGCGCGGCGCGCGTCATCCGCGGAAGCAATCTGAGGCGCGCGCTCCCTCCAGAGATGATTCGTGGCGAGCAGGACGACCGCGGCGGCCGCGGCTCCCAGGCCGGCCGTCCATATCATCCGCTGGCGCCGTCGCGGCGGACCGGCCACCACCACCTGAGGCGTGATTTCGGGGTTGAGCAATTGCTGCGCGAGCGCGCTGCGCTGGGATTCGGTAAGCGCCGCCCCGGATGCGGGCTCGCCGATCGATTGTGCAAGCAGCGTGCAAAACCGGAGCGTTTCGTCGGCGTAATCGCGCGCCTCGGGTGATTCCGCGAGCGCCTTCTCGATGGCCGGGCGCTCATCCGGAGCGACCTCGTCCAGGGCCAGGGCGGTCAGTTGGGCTTTGAAATCGTCGTTCATGGAAATTCAGGGGTGCGGTGATGAGTACAGTGGTTTCATGGCAGGGCGCGCTGGATGGGCTTTC
>CAZYHO010000590.1:0-3013 GCA_964647495.1 uncultured Akkermansia sp.
ATTTCAATAAGATAAAAAATCGTTTCAGATTACCCCGGCCCACCAAATGATCAAACAAAGACGTCCACGGACGTCTTTTTTTGTGCCTGAAACCCAGTAAATACGGGGCTTTCATCACCATAGCGATCCAATAACGTCCAGCACAAGCTACGTTCCCTGGCATTCCAAATGGCACTCCAAGCCTACTGATATTAATTTTTGGGAATGCCAAAACCTGCCTCGGAACCTCCATGTCCGCCCAAGCTACTCGCCTATCTGAACTCAAGGTCAAATCTGCTAAGCAGGCCGGACCATCTGATAGCGAAAGCGCAGGAGCGGCCTCGACCGTGATGCTTTTGATCATGCGTGGCGTGCTGAGCCAAGTCAGCTCGCCGCCCATTTCAAAACGAATTCGGGATAGCGCTCACCGACAATGGCTCCCGCGGCAAACGCCTGATCGAGTTGCGCCAGGTCGTCGGCTGAGAAAACGACATCGAGCGCAGCCATGTTGTCGGCGATCCGTGCCGGGCGGCTGATACCGGCCAGTGCGACGATATCGTCCCCTTGCGCCAGCACCCAAGCCAGCGCGAGCTGGGCCGAGGTAACGCCCTTGGCCTTTGCCATGGCATCGAGCGCCTTCACTGTCTGCATGTTGCGGGAGTAGTTCTCGCCTTGCATTCGCGGCGCCAGAAAATGCGCGCCCTGTGGTGGCTGGCCTTGCGGGAGCGTGCCAGCCAGCAAGCCCTCGGCCAGAATTCGGTAGGCGACCACGCCGATGCCGAGTTCGCGTGCCGCCGGCAGGATCTTTGGCTCGATGAAGCGCGAGGCCAGGGAGTATTCGATTTCCAGCGCTGTCACCGGATGCACCGCATGCGCACGGCGCAGCAGATCAACGCCTACTTCCGATACGCCCAGATACCGCACCTTGCCCTCCTGGATCAGCTCGGCAATGGCACCGATGGTTTCCTCATACGGCACATCAGGATCGGCGCGGCTTGGCTGGTAAAGGTCGATGACATCGACGCCGAGGCGCTTGAGGGAGTACGTGGCGAAATTCTTCACCGAGTTGGGCCGCCCGTCGAGGCCGATGATCCGGCCATTGGGCGCCACCTGCGCACCGAACTTGACGCTCAGAAAGGCCTGGTCGCGCCTGCCCTTCAGCGCGCGGCCGACGTTCATCTCGCTCACGCCGCTGCCGTAGAAATCGGCTGTATCCAGGAAAGTGAAGCCGGCATCCAGAGCGGCCTCGATCGTCTTCACCGCAGCCCGGGATTCCGTTTCACCCTGGCTGCGTCCGTACGTCATACAGCCCAGGCCGAGCGCCGAAACCGTCGGACCATTGCGGCCTAGCTGCCGAGTCATCATGTCTGTCATTACGCGCTCCTGGTTTGGGGTCTGTTGACGGCTATCCAGCTCACCAAGGGTGCCTGGGCGGGCGAGGGTCGGTGTTCTCATTGTGGAAGAAGCCGCCGGTGGGGCCGAGCCGGTCCAGCGTGGCGAGCCGTACCGCGATGGGCGCCGCGTCGCTCGGCGTGCGGCTGCCCATATGCCCCGTCAGATCGGTCGCGGTCAGGCCGGGGTCGGCGGCATTGACCTTGATTTCTTCCGCTGCCAGCTCCTTGGCCAGCTTGACCGTGACCATGTTGAGCGCGGTCTTCGATGCGCAATAGCCGGCAGAGCCTATGCCCCAGTTCTCGCTGGTCATATCCAGCGTCGAGGCGATCGAGCCAAGGCCGCTGCTCATCATCACGATTCGCGCCGATGGCGACTTGCGCAGTAGAGGCAGAAACGCCTGGGTGACCCTGATCGGGCCGAACAGGTTGACGTCGAAGATGGCGCGCATCTCATCGACGGACTCCTGGCTCGGCGATGGCGCCCGCCCAAAATTCATGCCGGCATTGTTGATGAGTGCATCGAGTGCGCCGATCCGGCTCTGCAGATGCTCGGCGGCGGAACGGATGCTGTCGGCATCGGTGACATCCAACACCAGACAGTTCGCCTCGATCCCTTCTGCGCGCAAGGCGGCCGCGGCGGCCTCGCCACGTGTCTGATCGCGACAGCCGAGCCACACGGCAAAATTCAGGGCGCCTAGCTGGCGAGCAATCTCAAGGCCGATGCCCTTGTTTGCGCCGGTGATGAGAGCGGTCGATTTGGTCATGAGCGTTATCTCCAACTTAACCATCCATACAGCCCAGGCCGAGCGCCGGAAACGTCGGATCATTGCGGCCTGGCTGCCGAGTTATCATGCCTGCCATCACGCGCCCCTGGTTCCGCGGTTGACAGAATACCGTTACAACCTACATAAAATGTAAAATGTAACTTACCTTGCCGTCAATGAGGTTAAAGCTTCGTGCCACGCACTCGTCTACCTGCCGATCAACTCAAGATCAAGGCCGTCGCCGCGACACTGGCGCGCATACGTCTGGTTGGCTTTGAAAAAGTCCGGCTGATCGATGTAGCGCGCGACCTGGGTGTCAGCCACGCGGCGCTTTATGCGCATTTCGCCGACAAGGCCGCCTTGCTCGACGCGGTGATGGAGCAGTGGCTGCACACGGCCAAGGCGGCGACGGTGTCGATCAGCCATGGCGCTGGCCCCGCTGAAGGCAGGATCGTCGAATGGTTCGTGGCGCAATACCGCATCAAACGCGCGCGCGCGCTCGAGGATCCAGAAGTTTATCGGGCCTTCGACATCGCCACGGCCCTGGACAAGCCGTTTGTCATTGCCTACCTCGACAGCCTGCGCGACCAGCTTGGCAAGCTGCTCGGCGAGGCGGGATTGGTGCTTGATGGGAAGGCGGCACGAGACACGGCGATAGTACTCTTTCGCGCTACCGCCGCCTTTCACCATCCGACGCTGATCGCTCAGACGTTTCAGGACGATCTCGAACAGGACCTGCGCGTTATCCTCGAACTGTTGCTCAAAGGCATCAAGGTCGAGGGCCGCCAGAGCAACGCTGAAAGTCGCTGAAGGCTTTGCGCGCAACAATCAAAGCAAGAGGTTGGCAGGACTTTTTACCCACTCTGGGGCGATAGC
>CAZYHO010000590.1:3023-3206 GCA_964647495.1 uncultured Akkermansia sp.
CGTGTGCCATGTACATGGCTCCCTGATCCCTACCACTACAGCTTAGCCATCGCCGCCAGGTCCGCCCCTGGCCGATTCTAGCGAGGGAGAAGATCAGCCGAGCCGGTGCCGCACACGTGCCCGGCTCTCGCTGCCGCTGTCAGCGTGCGCGCTGCGCCATCCAGCGCCGGTACTGGCGGGTGC
>CAZYHO010000591.1:0-3185 GCA_964647495.1 uncultured Akkermansia sp.
GGGGAAAGCTTTTCGAGCCGGGGAGCGCAGGACGCGGGTTGTGGCTTTCGGGCAAACCGCGAATGAACGGGAATGAACGTGAATGCCGCGTTATTGGCGTCCATTGGCGTTCACTCGCGGTTTGGAAGAGCTGCTTTTTGTTGGAACCGCGAATGGGCGTGCGCCGTCACGGGCGTTGAGCAAACTTGAAATGACGGCCGGACCGGAGATGGTGGCGGGATGAGGGCGATACATCCACTGGGCGGGACGGAGGCGATGCTCGGCCTGAGCCGCCGGACGTTTTTGGGCCGGTCTGCGGCGGGGCTGGGGTCGCTGGCGCTGGCATCGCTGATGAATCCCGGGCTGCTGCGTGGAGCCGGGGGGCCGGACGGGCGGTGGCGCGGAGTGCTGGGGGGTGCGCATTGGCAGCCGCGGGCGAAACGCGTGATTTACCTGTACCAGGCCGGAGGTCCGAGCCATCTGGAGACGTTCGATCCGAAGCCCGAGCTGGGCCGGCGGCACGGGCAGGACATGCCCGAAAGCTTCACGAAAGGGCAGCAATTGGCTCAGTTGCAGGGGCAGCCGCTGAAGTGTTTCGGCCCGCAATGGGAGTTCCGGCGCTACGGGAAGAGCGGGCTGGAAATGAGCGAGCACTTCGAACATCTGGGCGCGGCGGCCGACGACCTGTGCCTGATCCGCTCGATGCACACGGAGCAGATCAACCACGATCCGGCCCACACGTTCATGAACACCGGCAGCATCATCCCGGGCCGGCCAAGCATGGGGTCGTGGTGGCTTTACGGACTCGGCGCGGAGACGGAGGACCTGCCGGGTTTTATCGTGCTGGTGAGCACCGGTCGCGGCGGCCAGAACCAGCCGATCGCCGCGCGCCAGTGGCATTCCGGGTTTCTGCCGAGCCGGTTTCAGGGTGTCAAATTCAACTCGACCGGCGACCCGGTGCTGTATATCAATTCGCCGGCCGGGCTTGACGCCGCGCGCCAGGGGGAGTTGGTCGATGCGGTCGGGCGGCTCAACACGCTCGAACACGGAGCGACGCGGGATCCGGAAATCCTGACGCGGATCGCCCAGTATGAAATGGCGTTCCGCATGCAGGCGAGCGTGCCGGAACTCATGGACGTTTCAAAGGAGCCCGCGGCGGTGCTGGAGGCGTACGGCGCCGCGCCCGGTGACGGATCGTTCGCGAGCAACTGCCTGCTTGCGCGCCGGCTCGCCGAACGCGGCGTCCGGTTCATCCAGTTGTACCACCGCGATTGGGATCATCACGGCAACATCAAGGCTGACATCAAGACGAAGATCCGGGAGGTCGACCGCCCGGCCGCCGCGCTCATCCGCGACCTCAAGCAGCGCGGCATGCTCGATGACACGCTCGTCGTCTTTGGCGGCGAGTTCGGCCGCACGCCGATGTCCCAGGGCGGCAGCGGCCGCGACCATCACATCAAAGGGTTTTCGATCATGCTGGCGGGCGGCGGCATCCGGGGCGGCGTCACCCACGGCAATACCGACGACCTCGGTTATGCCGCCGTGGAAAACCCCGTCTCCGTTCATGACTTCCACGCCACCATGCTCCACCTCTTCGGCGTCGATCACACGCGGCTGACATTCAAATTCCAGGGCCGCAACTTCCGGCTCACGGATGTCTCGGGAGAGGTCGTCCAGCCGATCCTGGCGTGACGGACTGTCACCCTATGGACTCGTGCTGGAAAAACTCGGGAAGCTGATGTATGCGCGGGATCATGAACCGACGCGACACCCTCAGAATCGGAGCCGTCGCCACGGCCGGGGCCTTGACCGACGGCGCGGCGCTGGTGCAGGCCCAGGCCGAGGCACCCGAGGCAGCCAAGCCGTTGCGCATTCTCATTCTCGGCGGCACGGGATTTATCGGTCCGCACTTTGTGGAGGTGTTGCGGGCGGGCGGGCACCGGCTGACGCTTTTCAATCGCGGGCGGCGCAACCCCGGGCTTTTTCCCGATCTCGAAACGCTGACCGGAGACCGCAACGGCGAGGTGGATGCCTTGAAGAACCGCGACTGGGATGCCGTGATCGACAATTCCGGCTATCTGCCCAGGCAGGTGCGCCTGACGGCCGGGCTGCTGAAAGACCACGCGTCGTATTATCTGTTCATCTCGAGCATCTCCGCCTACGCGGACCTCAGCCCGCCGGGGATCGATGAGGAGGCCAAGGTGGCCGAACTGGACGATCCCGACACCGAGGACATCGGGCGCTATTACGGACCGCTGAAAGCCGCGTGCGAAAAAGTCGTCGAGGAGACGTACGGCAGCCGCGGCTCGATCGTGCGGCCAACGTACATCGTCGGTCCCGGAGACGCGACCGACCGGTTCACATACTGGCCGGTGCGTGTGGCGCGCGGCGGGACCGTGCTGGCGCCGGGCGCCGCGGATGACCCGATGCAGTTCATCGATGTGCGCGATCTGGCCGATTTCGTGCGCGGCTGCGTGGAACAGCGCCATCCGGGGCGTTACAACGCCTGCAACCGTCCGCGGTCGGCGACGATTGGCCAGGTGCTTGAAACCAGCAAGCAGGTCGCCAAGTCGGATGCCGAGTTCGTCTGGGTCAGCGCGGCTTTCCTGGAATCGCAGCGCGTTCTCGGCGGCAACGAGCTGCCGCTTTACGCTGACCCTCGCGGCAAGGCGGCGGGAATCGCCCTGGTCAGCTCCGGGCGCGCCGAGGCAAAAGGCCTGCGTTTCCGCAAACTCGCAGATACAATCGCCGATACTCTCGCCTGGCACCGCCAGCGCCCCGAAGATCAACAGCGCACCCTCCGCGCCGGCCTGACCACCGAACGCGAAGCGGAATTGCTCGCCTCCTGGAAGGCCGCGCCGAAGTGAGGGGCGGACAATTGCCATTGGGGGCCATTGGTCGTCAGTCGCCGGAGCCTGTGTTCGACTCCGGAGCCTTTTGTTTTGGGCTTGCGAATCAAACAACGTCTGCATAATTTCCATAAATCCATGGGCATGCGATTACCGATTTTCCCGAGCCAACTTGTTCTTATAGCGGATGGCGCTCCTCGAGACAGCGTCTCGGAAATCACCCGCCGAGCTTGTCCCCTTTGACTTGGCCGACCTCAACGATGCGCTTGACGCGGACCGATATTATAGATACGATTTGTAGCCATGAAAACAGCGAAACTTTTCAGGCATGGCGGCAGCCAGGCCGTGCGGCTGCCC
>CAZYHO010000592.1:0-3182 GCA_964647495.1 uncultured Akkermansia sp.
TGGTGAGCATCACGCGGAGCGATAGCGGAGCCGTGATGCTCACCCGTTTTGTTACCATCCTGCGGCGGTGCCGAGGCCGCGGGGGTCGGCGGCGCCGAGGAAGCGGCCGTCGGGGGATTGGGCGATCATTTGGGTGGCGCCGAACGGGGAGGTGGGATCGATCGGGTGGCCGCGTTGAGTGAGTTCGAGGCGGACTGGTTCGGGGAAGGCGCGTTCGAGGCGGAGTGAATTCGGGCGCCACTGGTGGTGGAGGCGCGGGGCGGCGAGGGCTTCGGCGGGCGGGAGCTGGAAATCGATGGTACGGACGAGGGCGAGGGCGACCTGGGTGATGATGGTCGGTCCGCCGGCGGCGCCGAGGCTGGCGACCGGGCGGCCGTTGCGGAGGACGAGGGTGGGGGACATGCTGGAGAGCGGGCGTTTGAGCGGGGCGATGGCATTGGCTTCGGCGCCGACGAGGCCGAAGGCGTTCGGTGTGCCGGGCTGGGCGGAGAAGTCGTCCATTTCATTGTTGAGCACGACGCCGGTGCCCGGGATGACGACTTTGCTGCCGAACGATGTGTTGATGGTGGCGGTGCAGGCGACCCACCAGCCGTCGCGATCGGCGACGGAGAAATGCGTGGTATGCTTGCGGAAGACATCGCCCTCGGCGTCGGGCGGACGGCTGTGGCCCGGGACGGACAGGGCGCGGTGTGGGTCGAGGCGCGCCGCGAGCGAGGCGGCGTAGTCTTTTTCGACGAGGCCGCGCGGCACCGCGGTGAAATCCGGATCGCCGAGCCAGTGGGCGCGGTCGGCGAAAGCGAGCGCCATGGCTCCGGCCACGGTGTGCACAAAATCGGTGGAGCCGTCGCCGAGGCTGCGGAGGTCGAAGTTTTCGAGGATGTTGAGGATTTGCGCGACGTGCACGCCGCCGGAGCTGGGCGGAGGGAAGCCGATGATGTCGTGGCCGCGGTATTGCGTGCGCAACGGCTCGCGGCGCACGGTGCGGTAGGCGGCGAAGTCGTCCTCGGTGAGCAGGCCGCCATTTTCTTTCATCCAGGCGGCGGTGCGTTGGGCGAACGGCCCGCGGTAGAACCAATCGCCGCCGTGCTCGGCCAGGGCGCGCAGAGTGGCGGCCAGGTCCGGCTGGCGCAGCCGTCCGGCTTCGTCGCGCGGGGCCAGGAATGCCTGGGCGGACGCGGGAAAGCGGGCCAGCTCGGCGGTGGTGGCGCGCAGCCGCGACTCGAACGCGGCGTCCGGGACAAATCCTTGGTCAGCGAGGTCGGCGGCGTGGCGGAAGGCGCGGGCGAGCGGCAGTTTCGCGCCGGCGCCGGAGGCATCGTGCAGGGCGGCCACCCAGCCGGGCACGGCGACGGCGAGCGGCCCGGTCTGGCTCAATTGCGGATCGGCGCGTCCGTCGCGGAGGTACATGTCGCGCGTGGCGGAGGCCGGGGCCATTTCGCGGCCGTCGATGGCGGTGATCGATCCGTCGGGTGCATGGATCAACCAAAACGCGCCGCCGCCCAGGCCGGAGTTGTGGGCATCGACCACGGCGAGCGTGAGGGCGGCGGCGATGGCGCCGTCCACGGCGGTGCCACCGGCACGCATGGCTTCGAGTGCGGCCTCGGTGGCCATCGGATGCCCGGTGGCGGCCATGCCGCGGCGCGGTTCGTCGGCGAGCGCGCGAGGCATGGCGGTGATGGCGAGCGCGATGCCGGCCAGCGCGATGCGGACACCGCGCATGCAGTGGATGAACGTGAGGCGAGGCATGTGAAAGCATGCGCCATGAATTCCGTCTGCCAAGCGCGGGCGGGGGCTTGGGTGATTCTGTTCATTTTGTCTTCGAGGCCGCGTCCGGGAGTCCGAGGCGTACTCGCTGACGCCCTGTCCCCTGCGTCTCTCAACCAGAGCGGTTTCGATCCGGATCCGGCCCGTGCGCTCCGCGCACGTTGAGCACGGCGAGGAAACGCTGGGCGGTGCGCGCGTCGTTGAGCACGACGGCGCCGCGGGCGATGACTTCGTGTTTGCCCTGGGTGACGAGTTGCACGGGGTCGTCGTGTTCGAGGCGGGCGGCGAGTTCGGCGAGCGAGCGGCAGGTGGGATGGGGTGCCGAGCGCAGCGTGACGAGCGAGAACCGGACGACGGCCGCGGAGTGGGCGAACCGGCGCGCCTCGAGCGCGACGCGTCCCATGGTGTGGCGCGGATTGATTTCCACGACCGGGCGCAGGTGCGCGGCGCCGTCCGATCCGCGGAAAACGAACGCGTCGATGCCGAACGGCCCGTGGAATCCGGCCGCCGCAAAGCGATCGGCGAGCCGCGGAAAGACGTGGTCGCGATAGCGGTCCGCCAACCAGTCGCCGCTGCGGCCGCCGCCGAAGAAGCGGGCCACGTCCGGCGGAAAGAGGCGGCCGAAGCGGCCGGATGCCTCGACCGCCTGGAAGCGGCCGCGGTCGTCGTTGAAGAGGCGCGTCATGCCTTTGAGGAGGAGGCGGCCGCCGGGTTCCGCCTCGCCCTGCACGGAAAAGTCGGCCAGGCGATCAAGCCATGGTTCGACGACGAGAGCGCCGTGTTCGGCGAGGATGATTTCGGCCCAGGCGTCGTCGCGCGACCGCCAGAGTTCGGTGCGGCGGAATCCACGGCCGGCGCTGCCGAAGGCCGGCTTGACCACGCCGTGGCGGTGGCCGGCGGCGTGCAGCGCGCGCATGGCGGCGCGGAGTTCGGCGAGTGAGCGAACCGGCCGCCCCGCGAAGGGATCGCCGGACGCCTCGGAGATTTCGGCGCCGAAGGTTTTGGCAAAGAGATCGCGCTGTTCCGGCCGCCAGCAGGCGGGAAAGCGCGCGACGCCGCCGATCTCGCGCAGCGGGCCGAGCGCGGTTTCGGCGTCCGGGGACCACGCCCACGGCCGCAATCCGCCGAGCCGGCGGAGGCGCAGGCCGGTGTCCGGCGCGAGGAGTCCATCCGCGCCGATGGTTTCGAACTCCGGCGTCTCGATGCCCTGCCGCCTGAGTTTTTCCAGATGCTCGGTCGGCGGGCGGCGGCGGACGATGACCACATCCTCCACGTGCCCGAGCAGGATCGGGAGAATGTCGAGATCTTCGGCGAGGCGCTGCATCGGCCGGTCCGGGCTCGCGCCGCGCACGGTCATGTCGGCCTGCGGGTTGAAGAGGCAGACCACCGGGGTGCGGCCGCGCGACCCGGCGCACAAG
>CAZYHO010000593.1:0-3174 GCA_964647495.1 uncultured Akkermansia sp.
CGAATGACGAATGACGAATGACGAATGACGAATGACGAATGACGAGTGACGAGTGACGAGTGACGAAAATCACTCGAGGCGCTGGAGCTGGGGGATGCGGTAGCGTTGGGGGAGGAGGTCTTTGTTGTCTTCGGCGGCGAGGGCGGCGTCAACGTAGAGTGTGTACGGCACTTCGCAGATATCGATTTTGTGGATGCCGTCGGCCGGGTGTTCGAGGGCGGCGGCGAGATCTTTGATTTCGTTGATGACGATGCCATTGACCTTTTCGACGAAGGCGCCGCGCACGCCCTCGTAGCCGATGGTGCTTTGAGTGGGCAGCGCGCCGGCGAGGAACACGAGTTTCTTGCGGCCGTCGGTCTGGAATTTCTCGGGATTCTGCGTGGCGTAGACGAACTCGAACGGGGCGCGGTCACGCCATTCGCCCCCGAAGGCTTCGAGGTAGGTCCGTGTCAGTTCGCTGAAAACGAGACCGCCGAGGATGAGGTAGCGTGGCCCGCGGTCAAAGACATACGGGTCGACCAGGAAGTCACCGGCTTCACGGCGGGCGAGTTTCAAGGCAAGATCGACAATCCCGCCGTCGCGGCTGACCTTCATGGGCAGTTCGGTGCCGACGGTATTGGCGCCTTTGACGAGGTGGCCCATGGCCAGGAGGCCCCAGGTGGGATCCATGTAATTGCCGCGGGAATCGAGTTTGTGGCCACCGATTTCGAGAAGCACATCACCTTCCTTGAGGCCCGCGGCGGCGGCGCTGGTGTCTGGAAGCACGCCGGTGATCATCACGCCGCCCGCGCCATCGGCGAGCTTGAGGTAACTGCGCAATTGCTCGTCGAGGGTGGGCGAGAACTTGATGCCGAAGCTTGGAAAGCCGGCATAGGGGCCGTCCGCGGCGTCGTCGAGAAACGCCTTGATGATGGGAAACGGGAGGATTGTGGCCACCTGGTCCTCACTGTCATAACTGAGCAGCATGCCTGTCAGATGACCGTCCTGGATGACCGGCAGCGTGAAACTGCCCTCGCGGTAATTGACGGCGCCATTGGCGTCGAACTGGAGGAAATAACTGCCGTCGAGGAAGTACCGGCCGAGGCGCGCGGTTTCGAAGGTGATGTTGGAGGTGACGGGGGCGCCATTGGATTCGAACTGCCAGACCTCGAAGAGATCGCCTTTTTTGGGCGGTGAGGCGCTCAGCGGGAAAGCCACCAGCCCGTCAAAAAAGCCATCGGGTTCCTCTTTCGGTTCGAGGAGCGCCAGATTTGCCTCGTAATCGACGGTGGCCACGCGCGCGGTCAGTTTCCGGCCGGACGAAGCGACCTCGAATTCGAGATAGGTGGCATCCTGGATCAACTCCGCGGTGACGAGCACGCGGCGGCCGTCGAGCAAGGCGCCGAGCCCCTGTTTGCTGCCCGGCGGCCGTTTTTGCCATGGCAGGGCGAAATTGAACGGCTGGTTGGTGACGTTGACGCGCAGGATCGAGCGTTCCGGGCTGGGTGTTTCGGCGGCCGGCAGGCGGGCCGGTGCGAGAGCAATGGCGGCCAGCAGGGCGGCGAGAGAAATGGCGGATGAGCGGCGCATGGGAAAAACTGGAGTTGGAGTCGATGACCTTGGGGCGAGCGGACGGGGATGGAGGGGATCAGGGTTCGAGGTAAGCGGGTTCGCGCACGCCGTACTCCTCATTGATGCGTTCGCTGGCTTCGATGGCGCGCGTCCGGTCGAGCACGAGCGGGCGGCCTTCGCCGACCAGACGGACCTTCACGAACGGGTCATCGCCCTTTTCCAGGGCCTCCACGACATCGGCCATGCGCGTGATTTTCACGTCGTTGATGGTGTCGACCATCCGTCCGCTCACGCCTTCGAAGTGGGTGTTGACGGCGTCCGGCAGGATTTGCGTGAGGATCACAGGCTGGGATCGCTCCAGCCACAGATCTTTGGTGGCGAAGTAATTGAAGAAGTAACGCACATGCTGGTCGTTGAGGTTGAGCGCGCTGAGCAGATTGCGGTCGAGCGGCTGGAAGACGAGGCCCGCATAGACGAGGTATTCGGGACGTTTCTCGTACTGGTTTGCCTGCATGAGATAACTGGTCAGCCGTTTCAGGGTGATTTCGGCCTCGGCCTCGGCGTTGTTGCGCCAGTATTTGAGGCGGATGCGGTCGCCGGCGAATTTGCGTTCGACGATTTCGTTCATGTTGACGCGTTCGCCGTTGAATTCGATGAACCCGTCGCTGGCGATCGGGTTGCCGTCGATTTCGAGCAGTACATCACCGCGCTGGAGCACACCGGCGCAGGATCCGGTGCTGTCAACGTGGGCGACGAGAACGCCCATGCCGTTTTCGGTCAGGCCGAGCGCGCGGCGCATGGCAGGATTCTGCAGCGGAAAATCGTTGATGGCCAGGTCGGCATAGTGGTCATACGTGCCGTCCTCGATGTCCGCGAGGAACCGGGCGACGACCGGACCGGGAATGATATAACCGACGTTCTGGGCGACCGAGCCCGAGTACCCTTGAAACGCCACACCGATGACTTTGCCGCCCTGCATCACCGGACCGCCGGAATTGCCGGGATTGATCGCGGCATCCACCTGGATGGCCAGATGCTGGTCGACACCGCTGTGGCTGTACGGGCGGAAATCGATCCGGCTGACGACACCGCGGGTCACCGAAATGCGGTCACCGCCGACCGGATAGCCGACGGCGACCACCTCGCTGTCAAGCAAGGGCAGCCCATCCTCCAGCGGGAGCGGGGCGATGCCTTCGAAGGGGCCGGGCTCATGCAGTGACAGGAGGGCGAGGTCACAGTCGTGCGCGATGAACTCGAGTTTGGCGAGATGCGGTTTGGCGTCGTCGACGCGCCGGATGATGAGACGGGTGGTATTGCTGACGACGTGGGCGTTGGTGAGGAATCGATTCGGCCCGATGAGGAAACCGGTGCCGGTGCCGCCACTTGGACGCGCGCCATTCCACGGCGTGCGGAAGTCCGGCTGGATCGCGGCATTTTCGATCCGCACGATGCCGGCATACTGCTGGCCGAGGGATGAAGTTTTCGCCGGCACCTCAGCGCTGGCGGACGGCAGAGAGGCGAGCAGGGCGCCCGCAGCGAGGAAAACAGATCGGGTCGGTGGCATCCGGTGATGGTTGCCGCGACTCACGGCCGCGCAAGGAGGGAGGAAGGAAATGTTTTTGG